>DASQJL010000113.1 GCA_035631035.1 Candidatus Binatia bacterium
GAGCGCTTCTTCGGCTCTTCGGCAGCTCCAGGCGCCGCATCGGGACGGGGCGCTGATTTTTCTCCGGGGGATCCGTCGGCCGGGGTCCCTGCGCCGGCCGGGGTCCCTGCGCCGGCCGGGGTGCCTGCACCGGCCGCGGCACCTTTAGCGGCACCGGCCGCAGCACCGGCCGTAACCGCGCTCGCAAAGAGGTCCTCGATCTCCTCCCGTACGGCGGCCGCCGGGTCGTTCTCCGCTCCCGGCTTGGCCAGCCGCCGGCGCACTCCTTCGAGAACGCGGTCGGTCGCGGCGGGCCCGACGTCGGCGCGCAGGAGCGCCTCCTCGAGCTTCTCGAAATCCTCTTCGGTGAGTTTGTGGCCGGGACGGAGGACCGCGGCCGCCTGTCCCATGACGGCTTCGCGGGTCTTCTTGAGGCCCTGGGTGAACCGGTCGAGGAATCCCACGGAGTGATGCTACTACGCCTGGGTCTCGACCTGCTCCATTTCGGGAGATGCGGCGGTGGTCGCGTCCGGGCCGGCATCGACCCCGACGTTCGAGCCGCCGTCGGCGCCGACCGCCGCGGCGTCGCCGTTCTCCGAAGCCGCGGCGGCTTCTTCGATGTCGCCCTCTTCGCGATTCCACCGCACGGAGACGATCTTGGACACGCCCGGCTCCTGCATCGTGACGCCGTACAGGATGTCCGCGACCTCCATCGTCTTCTTGTTGTGCGTGACGACGATGAACTGGGTCTTCTGGCTGAAGTCGCGAAGCAGGCGGACGAAGCGGTCCACGTTGGCGTCGTCGAGCGGCGCGTCCACTTCGTCGAGGATGCAGAAGGGGGACGGCTTCACGAGGTAGATGGCGAACAGGAGCGCGATGGCGGTGAGCGCCTTCTCGCCTCCCGACAGCAGCGAGATCGACTGCGGCTTCTTCCCGCGCGGGCGCGCCATGATCTCGATCTCGGCCTCGAGCGGGTCGTCGCCGGTCAGCATCAGCGCGGCCTCGCCCCCTTCGAACAGCGTGGTGAAGACGGTGCGGAAATGCCCGCTTACTTCCTCGAAGGTCTTGAGGAAGAGCTCCGACGCGGTCTGGTTGATCTTCTCGATCGCCTCCAGGAGCTGCTGGCGCGCGTCGTCCAGATCCTTGCGCTGGCCCGTGAGGAAGTTGAGCCGTTGCCGGCGCTCTTCGTAGTCCTGGACGGCGAGGAGGTTCACGGGACCGAGTCCGCGGAGCTTTTCTTGTAGCATGCGCAGACGTTCGCGGCGCGCCACGGGGGAGGCGGGTTCCGTGGTCCCTGAAAGATTCGCCGTCGGCGGCTCCGCCGCCTCGGCGGACATCTCGGCGGACATCTCGGCGGACATCTCGATCGGGGCTTCCACGATCGCCTCGTCCGGCACGACCCCCTCCTCGACATCCGCGACGTCGATCTCCTCGATCTCGACCCCTGCGTCGCCCTCGGCGGGCAGCGCCGGCACGTAGGCGGCGAGGTCCAGCTCGTACTCGTTCCAGATCCGCTCGATCAGCCGGCGCGCGGCGCCTTCGGATTCGGTCTGCTCCAGCTCGATCCGATGGAGCCGCTCGGTCAACTCCTGGTGCTCGCGGCGGAAGTCCCGCGTGCGCGTCTCGATGTCGTCGACGTTCCCCTTCACCGCGCCGAAGCGCTCGCGCGTGCCGTGCAGCACGAGCTCCTTCTCCGCCTTGAGCCGGATCTCTTCGGCCAGCTCTTCTTCCCGGCGCGCGCACAGGGTCGTCGCCTCTTCGATCCGTCGCTCCGTCTCGGCCGCCTCCTCGTCGCGGCTCTTGATGTCGCGCTCCGCCTCGTCGGCGCTCTGGCGCATCCGCTCGATCTCGCGCTTGGCCAGGTCGAACGCGGCGCGCGAGCGCGCGGCGTCGATCCGCGTCTCGGCATGCTGCGCGGTCAGGCGGTCCCGCTCCTGCTCGGTGGCCCGGAACTCCGCCTCCTCCCGCGCCAGGATGTCGTCCACGCGGCCGCGTTCGGCCTCGGCGCTCCGGAGCTTCTCCTCGGCCACCTCCGCCTCGGCGCGCGTGCGGGCCGCCTCATCCTCCAGCGAGCGAAGCGCGTCGGCAAGCGACTTGGAGGCCTTGGCCATGGCGTCGCCCCGGATGGTCTGCTCGGCGCGGCGGCCCTCCAGCGCGCGGTGCGACTCTTCGACCGACACGAGCGACCGGGCGGCGGCTTCCTGGGCCGCCTGCGCTTCGGCGCGCTCGGCGCGGAGCTTCTCCGAGGCGCCCAGCGTCTCGGCGAGCGCGGCCGAGGAGCGCTCGATCGCCGCCGCCAGCTCGATCAGCTCGTCCTCCCGCCGCAGCACCGATCCGGCGCGCGTCGCGCCGCTGCCGCCATGGATGATCCCCGGGGCGACGATCCGCTCCCCGGTCTCGGTCACGAAGTGGAGCCGATGCTCGGGGTGTTTCAAGATCAGGTCGAGGCCGGTGCGCACCGAGTCGACGACGATGATCCCGGAGAGCAGGAACGACGCGAGCGTGATGTAGCCGGGCTCGAAGCGCACGTGCTCGATCAGGGGTCCCCGGACGCCGGGCGCGCTCAGCACCTCTTCGGGAATGGCAGCGACGCGCGCGCGGGAGATCCGGTCGAGCGCGATGAACGTCGCGCGCCCCTCGCCGCTCTCTTCGAGGGCCGTCAGGGCGGCGAGCGCGGCGTCGGTCCGCTCGGCCACGATGAACTGGACCGCCTCGCCCAGCGCCGCTTCGAGGGCGACCAGCCATTCACCCGAGGCGTGGAGCACGTCGCCCACGGTGCCGAGGATCCGGTCGGGGCGGGTCTTCCCCGCCACCAGCCACCGCACCGAGGCGTCGTAGCCCTCGTAGCTGTTCTTCAGCTCGGTCAGCGTGGCGTGCCGCGACTCGAGCGCCGCGTGCGCCTCGCGGGCGCGCTTCTCCGTCTCGTCCTGCGCGAAGAGCCGCCGCTCCACCTCGGCGATCGCCTCGACCGCCCGCTGGACGCCGCGCTTGGCCTCCTCGACGCCGAGCGCCGACGCCTCGATCGAGCGGGCGACGTCGGCCAGCGTGGCGCGGAGCGTCTCCTCCTCGTTCGCGATCGACGAGAGCTGGGCCGCGAGCTCGTCCTTCCGGCGGCTCAGGTCCTCTTCCTTGGTCCGGAGCGAGCGCGCGCTCGATTCCTGCTCCACGCGGGCCTGGAAGAGATCGAGCGAGAGCTGCTTCCGAGTCCCGAGCGCGGCGCGGCGCTCTTCGAGCACCGGGCCGAGCTGCGCGAGCCGCAGCGCCAGCGCCTCTTCCTCGGCCCCCTTCTCGGCCTGCACCTGCTCGAGACGCACCTGCTCCTCGGCCAGGCGCACCGCGGCGGCGCGCACCTCTTCGACGCTGGCGCGCAGGCGGCTGGATTCCGAGCGCGCGTGCTCCAGCTTCTCGACCAGGTTCGACCGGCGCTCGCGAAGCACGGCGACCTCGTTCAGGAGCGCCGCACCCCGCGCCTCGTGCTCGCTCAGCGCCTCCTGCGCGAGCCGCACCTCACCCTCGCGCTTCAACAGCTCGAGCTTCAGCTCCTCCAGCTCGGCCTCGTGGCGCGCGAGGTGTCCGGCGCGCTCCGCCCGGCGCTGGTCCAGCGCCAGCCGCTCCGCCCGAAGCCCGCCCGAGCCCGACGTCAGCCGGTCGTGCTCCTCCTTGGCGAGACCGAGATCGATGGAGCGGATCTCGTCCTTCAGCCGGCCGTACTTCCGCGCTTTCCCCACCTGGCGCGCGAGCGAGCGCACCTCGCGCTCGATCTCGCCCACGACGTCGTTCACGCGCGTCAGGTCGGTCAGGGTGAGGTCCAGCTTCTGCAGCGCCTCTTTCTTCCGCGTCTTGTAGCGCATGATCCCGGCCGCTTCCTCGAACAGGAAGCGCCGGTGGCCGCTCTCGTCGGAGAGGACGTTGTCGACCATGCCGCGCTCGATCAGCGAATAGGCGTGGGAGCCCATGCCGGTGTCGAGGAAGAGATCGCGCACGTCGCGCAGGCGGCAGAGGCTCTTGTTGATGAAGTACTCGCTCTGCGCGTTCCGGAAGGTGCGCCGCGCGATGGCGAGCTCGGTGTACTCCGAGGGGAGCACGCCGCGGTTGTTGAACATGGTGAGCGAGACCTCGGCCATGCCGAGCGGCTTCCGCTGCGCCGAGCCGGTGAAGATCACGTCCTCGAGCGTGTCCCCGCGCAGGTGGCGCATGTTCTGCTCGCCCAGCACCCAGCGGATCGCCTCGACGATGTTCGTCTTGCCGCTGCCGTTGGGGCCGACCACCGCCGTGATCCCGGGGCCGAAGTCGACGCGGACGCGCTGCGGGAAGGATTTGAAGCCCTGGATGTCGAGTCGCTTGAGGAACACGTCCTACCTCTTCGTTTGCGGGTAGCTCTCCGCGCGGTCGACCGCGCCGGTCTTGAGGAGCCACTGGGCGTAGGTGGCCGCCTCGGCTTCGGTCGCGAACCGCCCCACGAACACGCGATACCAGGCGCCCCCGGGAGGGGGCGGATCGAACCAGGCGTCCAGCTTCTTCGCGCGGAGCGCCGCCACGATCTCCTTCACCTTGGTCTCGGTGCGGAACGAGGCGACGTGGACGCGGAACGGCTTGGCCGCGTCGGCCGCGCCGGACCCGAGGCCGGGAAGCGAGCCCGCGCCGGTGCCGCCGAGCCCCGCGCGAAGCGCCTCGCGTGCGGGAGGGCGGCTTGCCACCGGGGGCGACGATGCGGGCGGCGTCGCGGGCGCGGCCGCCTGGGGCGGCGCGGACGTCCCCGTTCCGGGCGTCTCCGCGCTCTGGAACTCCTTGCCCATCGCGGTGACCGACCCGATCTGGCCGGAGCCCGGCGTCGCCGGAGCGCCGACCATGGCCGAGGGATCGTCGAGGTTGCCCCCCTCATCGGTCGCCGGCGTCACCGGCTCCTCGCCCGCGGGCTGGTTCGCCTGCACCGATCCCCGCGGCGGAGCGGGGCGCCTGGAGAGGAGCGCCGAAAGACCTCCGGCCACGAGCGCCAGCCCGAGCACCGCCCCCACGAGGATACCGAGGTTGCCGCGCCGGGCGGTCGGCTTCTTCTCGACGATCCCCCGGCGCACGTCGCGCTCGAGGGCCGCCTCCAGATCGCGCTCGGCGCCCCGGTCTTCCACGCGGGTCGCCCGCGCGGCCGGGGCGGCGGGCGCGGGGGCCGCGGCGCGAGCCACCTCCGCGGCGTAGAGCGCGGCCGAGGCCTCCCGCTCCCAGGCGGGAGGCTCCGCGGGGGCGAGCGCGGGCGAGACCGCGGCCGGAGCGAGGGCGGGCGCGCCGACGCTCGGGGCCGATGCGGCCTCGACCCGGCGCGCCGCGGGAGCGTCGGCCGGCTCGATCCCGACGCAGCCGATCATCGGCGCGTCCGAGGCCCACAGCTCGAGGAAGGCGTCGCGCAGGTCGGCGCGTCCGATCCGCTCGGTGGCGGCGGCCAGGATCACGGCGTCCATCTTCTTGGAGAGCTTGCCGGTGAAGCCGCGGCGGTCGAGGAGCGGCGCGGAGTAGATCGCCACGTCCACGCAGGAAGCGAAGACGCGCCCCGCCCGCACCCAGTCGGGATGCTCGGCGATGCGCGACTCTTCGGGCGGGTGGCTCCCGGGACCAATCAGCCAGAGCTTGTCGGCCACGATCTCCCAGGCGACGCGCCCGAACGAGCAGCCGTATTCCAGGACGTCCACCAGCCCCTCGTTCGGATGGCTGGGCGGACGGGAGACGGTCGGATTCCAGAAATCGAGGTCGATCACGGCGACGCGGAGGCCGCGGCGACTCCACTCGCGCGCGAGACAGAGCGCGGTGGCGAAGCATTCGGGATCGTGCGGGAAGCCGGCGACCAGGAGGGAGCGGAGCGTCAGCGATCGGCGGGTCTCGTTGAGGCTGTCGACGACGGGGCCGAGCACCTCGGCGCCGGAGGAGATGTCGAGGAGCTGGGCCAGGCCCGCCCCCGCCGGCACCGGACGCACGCGCGCCGAGCCCAGGAGGGGCAAATTCACCTCGCGCGCGAAATCCGTGGGGTTCGCGTAGCGCTCCGGATAGGTCTCCACCGCCGCCATCTACCCTTCCTCGTCGAGGACCCGAGCCACCGCAGCGACCAACCGGGGGAGATCGCGCCCCGGCACCGTACGCATGTCCAGCAGAACCCTTCCCGCTTCGATACGGGCCAGCACCGGATCGGGCCCCAGCCGAAGCGCGCGAGCGAGGGTTTCCGCGCGGCCGCGAGGCGCCCGTAGCGCCAGCGCGAAGGACGGCACACGCGCGAGCGGCATGGCGCCGCCCCCCACTTCGCCGCTGCAAGGTATCACCTCCGCGCCGGTCCGCCTAGCGCGTTCCGCTCCCAAAGCGCGCCACGCGCGCCGGGCGCGGGCGCGTACGGAGGCGGCGGGCTCGCCGAGCATGCGAAGCACCGGAATCGCGGCCTCGCGGCGCTCGGGATCGCGGTAGATCCGGAGCGTGGTCTCGAGCGCGGCGAGGGTCATCTTGTCCACCCGCAGCGCGCGCGTCATGGGATTGGCCCGGCACGCCGCGATCAGCTTCTTGGTCCCGGCGAGGATTCCCGCCTGGGGCCCGCCGAGCAGCTTGTCGCCGCTCGCGCACGCGAGCGGCACGCCCTGCGCCATCGCCTCGGCGAGGCGCGGCTCCTCGGGGAGCCCGTACGGCCGGAAATCCACGAGCGCGCCGCTCCCCACGTCCTCGAGCAGCGGGACCTTCTTCCGGCGGGCCAGGCGGACCAGGTCCTCGCGGGAGACCTCCTGGGAAAAGCCGACGATGGCGAAGTTGCTCGGGTGAACCCGGAGGATCGCGCCGGTCGCCTTGCCGATCGCGCGGTCGTAGTCGGCGAGCCTCGTCTTGTTCGTCGTGCCCACCTCGCGGAGGCGCGCCCCGGCGCGCTCCAGGATCTCCGGAATCCGGAAGGACCCCCCGATCTCGACCAGCTGACCGCGCGAGACCACGGCCTCGCGGTCGCGCGCCAGCGTGTTCAGGGCCAGGAGCATCGCGGCCGCGTTGTTGTTCACGACGAGCGCCGCCGGGGCGCCCAGGATCTCCCGGAGAAGCGGCTCCAGGTGCGCCATGCGCGAGCCGCGCGAGCCGGAATCCAGCTCCAGCTCCAGGTTCGAGTAGCGGCGGGCCGCATCGGCGGCCGCGAGCGCGGCCTCTTCGGCGAGCGGCGCGCGCCCGAGGTTGGTGTGGAGAATGACGCCGGTGGCGTTCAGCACCGATCGGAGGCTGGGGCGAAGGCTCGCCTCGGCGGCGGCGGCGGCTTCCGCGGCCAGGGCCCCCGCCGAGGGGGGCGCGGGGGCGGTACTACGGCGGATCTGATCGCGCGCGCGGGACACCGCCGCCCGAACCTGTTCGACGAGCAGCGTTCGCGGGACACGGCCGGCCAAGGCGGCGAGCGGCGCCTCCGACAGGAGCGATTCCACCGAGGGCAGCGCGCGAAGCGCGTCGTTCGTGGCCCCGCGTTTGGGCTTCACGGCGTTTCGCCTCGCGCTGCGCGCTCCGGGATCATCACGCCGCTCCCCCGAGATACGCCTCCTGCACGAAGGGATTGGCGAGCAGCGCCGCGGCCTTGTCGGAGAGGCGGATCACCCCCGTCTCGAGCACGTAGCCCACGTCGGCCACCGCCAGCGCCATGCGAGCGTTCTGCTCGACCAGGACGATCGTCGTCCCGCGCTCGCGGATCTCCCGGATCACGCCGAAGATCTCGCGCACGAGGAGGGGGGCGAGCCCCAGGCTGGGCTCGTCCATCAGGAGGATCTTCGGGCGGGCCATCAGGGCGCGGCCGATCGCGAGCATCTGCTGCTCGCCGCCGCTCAGCGTTCCGGAGGACTGGCGCGCCCGCTCTTGAAGCCGAGGGAAGAGCGCGAAGACCTTCCGCCGGTCCTCCTCGATCCCCTTCCGGTCCTTGCGGAGGTAGGCGCCCATCTCCAGATTGTCGGCCACCGAGAGGTTGGCGAACACGATGCGCCCCTCGGGCACGTGGGAGATCCCCAGGCGGACGATCTTGTGCGCCGGAACGCCCACGATCGACTTTCCGTCGAGCAGGATGCTCCCCTGGCTCGGCCGGATCAGCCCCGAGATGGCGCGCAGGGTCGTGCTCTTGCCCGCGCCGTTGGCGCCGACCAGCGTGACGATCTGCCCCGCTTCGATCCGGATCGAGATCCCCTTGAGCGCGCGGATCCCGCCGTAATGGACGTGCAGGTCTTCGAGGGCGAGGAGGCTCACGCCTCTTCTCCGAGGTAGGCCTCGATCACCTTGGGGTCGCGCCGGATCGCCTCGGGGAGCCCCTCGGCGATCTTCACCCCGTGATCCAGCACCGTGATCCGCTCGCAGATCCCCATCACGACCCTCATGTCGTGCTCGATGAGGAGGACCGTGAGCCCGTAGCTCTCGCGGATCTCGCGGATCAGCTTCATGAGCTGGAGGCTCTCCTGGGGATTCATGCCGGCGGCGGGCTCGTCCAGGAGGAGGAGGCGGGGCTCGGTGGCCAGCGCGCGCGCGATCTCCAGCCGCCGCTGGTCGCCGTAGGGCAGGTTGCGGGCCTTCTCCTCGGCGTAGCCGGAGAGCCCGAACGATTCCAGGAGCTCTCTCGTCCGCACCGCGATCGCCGCCTCCTCCCGTTCGGAGCGCGGGGAGCGGAAGACGCTGTCCGCCACGGTCGCGCCGCAGTGGAGATGGCAGGCGATCCGCACGTTGTCGTAGCAGGTCAGCTCCGCGAAGAGGCGCGGGTTCTGGAACGTGCGCGACACGCCGCGCGCGGCCACGCGCGAGGTGGAGAGTCCCTGGATCGGCGCGCCCTCGAACAGGATCTTCCCCGAGGTCGGGGCGTACACGCCCGTGATCAGGTTGAAGACGGTGGTCTTCCCCGCGCCGTTCGGTCCGATGAGGCCGGCGAGAACCCCCGGCTCGAGCGCCAGGTCCAGGTCGGACACCGCCTTCAATCCGCCGAACGCGCGGGTCACGCGGTCCAGCCGAAGCAAGGGCCCCGCGGGCGCGGGCGCGCCGGCGCGCCCCTTCCGCAGCGCGTGGCGGGGCGGCGCGATCACTTCGCCCCCGTCCCGCCCGGCTCGGGCGACGGCGGCTTGAACCGCCCGAACACCCGCGGCAGGGAGAACTCGCGGTGCCCCAGGATCCCCTGCGGCCTCGCGATCATGAGCACGATGAGGAGCGCCGAGTAGATGATGAGCCGGTCGGCCGCGGCGAAGCGCAGCGCCTCGGGGAGCGCCGTGAGGAGCACCGCCCCGAGGATGGAGCCGGTCAGGCTCCCCATCCCGCCCAGCACGACCATCACGATCACCTCGATCGACTTCATGAAGGTGAACGAGTTCGTGTGGAGGTAGGTGTAGTGGGAGAAGAGGGCGCCCGCGGCGCCGGCGAAGAAGGCCGAGATGACGAACGCGGTCACCTTGTAGCGCGTCGTGGGCACGCCGAGCGCCTCGGCGGCGATCTCGTCCTCGCGGATGGCGAGGAGCGCGCGCCCGTGATAGGAGCGGAGCAGGTTCCGGATCACGACGAAGGTGAGGATCGCCCCGCCCAGCACCCAGGACAGCGTCGTGATCTGCGGGATCCCCGCGAAGCCGCGCGCGCCGCCCACGGCGTCGATGTTCAGGATCGCGACCCGGATGATCTCGCCGAAGCCCAGCGTGACGATCGCGAGGTAGTCCCCCCGGAGCCGCATGGAGGGGAGTCCCACCAGGAACCCCGCGGCCCCCGCGGTCACGCCGCCGATCAGGATCGCCACGATGAAGAAGAGTCCCGCCACGATCCCCTGCGGCGCGCTGCCGCCCAGGAGCGGCGGCACCGCGTAGACGGTGAAGGCCGCGGAGGTGTAGGCGCCGACGGCCATGAACCCGGCGTGGCCGATCGAGAACTGCCCCGTGACGCCGTTGATCAGGTTCAGGCTCAGGGCCAGCATCACGTTCAGGCCGGAGAGGACGAGGATGCGGTAGAAGTAGGGGTTGATCACGCCGGAGAGGAACCGGTCCAGGAGCCAGACGACCACGAGGACCGCCGCGCCGGTCAGGAGGCGGCGGAGCACGCTAGACCTTCTCCGCGACGTTCCGCCCCAGGATCCCGGCCGGCTTGATCAGGAGGACGAGGATCAGGATGACGAACGCGATCGCGTCCCGGAAGGTGGAGGAGACGTAGCCGACCACGAGGTATTCCGAGACCCCCATCACGACCCCGCCGATCACCGCGCCCGGCACGCTCCCGATCCCCCCCAGCACCGCCGCCACGAACGCCTTCACCCCGGGCATGATGCCCATGAGCGGCTCGATCTTGGGATTCGTGAGGCCCACCAGCACGCCCGCGGCCGCCGCCAGCGCCGACCCGATCGCGAAGGTGATCGTGATGATGCGGTTCACGGGAATGCCCATGAGGGACGCCGCGTCGCGATGGAAGGCCACCGCGCGCATCGCTTTCCCGGTCTTGGTGCGGGCGATGAAGAGGGTGAGTCCCACCATCAGCACCAGCGAGACCACCACCACCGTGATCTGGTGGTTCGTCACCATGACGCCGCCGCCGAGATCGATGTTCTTCGGCGCGATGAGCTGCGGGAAGAACTTGGGATCGGCTCCGAAGATGCGGATGCCGAGATTTTCCAGGAGCAGCGAGACGCCGATCGCCGTGATCAAGGCCGTGAGCCGCGACGAGCGGCGCACCGGCCGGTAGGCGAAGAACTCGATCAGGATGCCGAGCACGGCGCAGGCGGCCATCGCGGCGAGGAGGACCACGACCGCGTAGACCGGCGACGGCGAGGCGCCGCCGGCGGCCAGGGCGCGCGCGGCGAAGTAGGCGGTGAACGCCCCCACCATGTAGATGTCGCCGTGCGCGAAGTTGATGAGGCGGAGGATGCCGTACACCATGGTGTAGCCGAGCGCGATGAGGGCGTAGATGCTTCCCCACGCGATTCCGTTCGCGAGCTGCTGGAAGAGCTCCTGCACGCCCCCCGCCTACGGCTCGACGGTGGCGACGTACTTGTAGGCGCGCTTCTCGATCCCGATGAAGACGGCCGGCTTCACCGCGTTCCGCTTCGCGTCCAGGGTGATCCGCCCCGTCACGCCGGGATAGTCCTTCGTCGCGGCGATCAGGTCGCGGAGCTTGGCGCGCGCCGCCTTCTGCGCGTCGTTGCGCGGCCCCATCAGCGCCTGGAACGACTTGGGATCCTCGTCGTGCAGCTTCTGGAGGGCGACGCTCAGCACGCCCGCGGCGTCATAGGCCAGCGCCGCGAGGCCGTCGGGCTTGGCGCCGTAGCGCTGCTGGTAGTCGGCCACGAACTTCTGGACCATCGGGTTGGGATCCCCCTCATAGAAGTGGTTCACGAAGTAGGATCCGTTCAGCGCATCCTCGGCGATCTCGAGCAGCTTCTCCGAGACCCAGCCGTCGCCGCCCAGGAGCGGCGCGGTGATCCCCAGCTCGCGCGCCTGCCGCGCGATCAGCCCCACCTCGGTGTAGTAGCCGGGGACCATGATGAACTGGGGGTTCTTCGCCTTGATCTTGGTGAGCTGCGCCTTGAAGTCCTGATCCCCTTCGGAATAGGACTGGTCGATGACGACCGTGCCGCCCAGCGCCTGGTACGCCTCCGTGAAGTAGTTCGCGAGGCCCACGCTGTAGTCGTTCTTCAAGTCCCGCAGCACCGCCGCCCGGTTCATGTTCAGCGTGTTCTTCGCGAACTTCGCGATCATCTGGCCCTGGAAGGGGTCGATGAAGCAGACGCGGAAGATGTAGTCCCCCAGCTCGGTGACCTTGGGATTGGTCGAGGAGGGGGAGATCATCGGGACGCCGGCCTGCTGGCAGTTCGGGGCCGCGGCCATGCTGCGGCTGGAGGCCACCTCGCCGAGCACCGCGACCACGCCGTTCTGGTCGATCAGCTTGGTGACGGCCGTGGCCGCCTCCTCGGGGAGCGACCGGTCGTCCTCGACGTAAGCGTGGATCTTCGTGCCGCTGATCCCGCCCGCGGCGTTCAGGTTGTCGATGAACATCTCGGAGCCGTTCTTGGTCGAGACGCCGAACGTGGCCGTGGTGCCCGTGAGCGAACCGTAGACGCCCACCGGGATCTCGTTCGAGCGTTTCGCGCAGCCCAGCGGCAGCACCACCGCCGCCGCGAACAGCGTGGCGACGACGGCGCGACTCAGCGTCCGCATCCGGAGCATCAAGCGACCCTCCATGGCGTAAGTGCATGGAACCGCAATGTTTCAAGACACGGCGCCACCCTATCGGAACGTGGGCCGCACTGCAAGGGGCTGCCCTCCCGCGCCCGCCTCCGGCGTTACGGCGCGATCTCGGCGGCGATCGCCTTGCCGCCGCGCACCACCAGCCGCTCCGGCTCGGCCGGGATCACCGGACGGAGCGCGTGGAGCACCCGGCCGTCCTCGCCGTCGTAGAGCTGCCCGCGCAGGGTCTCGCGGAGCCCCGCGGCGTTCACGCATCCCGATTCGATGGCGCGCGCCACCGCCATCCCCACCAGGTAACCCCGGGTCGACATCCGCGTCGGCGCCTCCTGGTTCACGCGCTGATAGCGCGCGGCGAAGGAGTCGGCCGGCGCGCCGAGGAGCGCGTAGTCCGAGGCGAAGAAGGAGGCTCCGTCCAGCGCGTCCCGGGCCTCGCGCAGGAGCCCCTCGGGATCGAGCGACTCGAAGCCGGCGACCTTCACGTCGGGCCACGCCGAGGCGATCTGCGGCGCGGCCACGCCCACGAGCCGCGGGCTTCCGAGGATCACGAGGGTCTTCGCCCGCTTCGCCTTGAGCGCGGCGAGGGAGCGCGTCAGGTCCACCGTCCCGTCCGGAACCCGCTCCACGGCGACGACCGGGACCCCCTGCTCCTTGCAGGCGGCCGCCACCTGCGCGCCGGAGATCGAGTCGTCCGGCGTCTGCGCCACGAGGAGCGCGGTCGTGTTCCGCGGCGCCGCCGACTTCACGTATCGGGCGAGCGCGCTCGCGAGCGTGGCGGGAGGCACGTGGAGCTGGAACACCGCGTCCCCCAGGGTGGCCAGCCGCTCGTTCGTGGCCGAGGGAGAGAGGAGCACCGCGCCCACGACCTGCGTCGCCGCGGCCAGCGGCGCGGTGTTGGCCGTGAAGAGCTCGCCGATCAGGAGCGAGACCCCGTGGTCCTTGAGGAGCCAGCGCGCCTTGCGCGCTCCGACGAGCGGATCCCCCTCCGAGTCGTAGAGCACGAGGGAGATCGACGGCGCGAACTCCCGGTTGTGCTCTTCGACGGCGATCCGGAGGCCGTTCACGAACGTCTTGCCGTAGCGCTCATAGCGTCCCGAGAGCGGCACGATGACGCCCACGCGCGCGATCCCCTGCGCGGCGCGCTTGAGGGCGACCGAATCGAGGGGGCAGCTCTCCAGCCGGTCCACGATCGAGCGGAGATCCTTACGCTGGCTGCCGGTCGCCTTTCCCGCGAGCCCGATCCGCGCGGCCCAGAGCTGCTCGGCGGCCCGGGTCATCGGATCGAGGCGCTGCACGTCCCCCGAGGCCGCGAACTCGAGCGCCCAGCCCGGCGAGGACTCGGGGTCGGGGGCTTCGAGAAGGCGCGCCTTGAGCTCCGCGGCGCGGCGCGGCGGATAGTGCCGCGTGGAGGCCGCCGGCGTCGTGGTGGCGGGCGGTGCCGCGGCGGGCGGAGGCGGGGCCATCGAGGCCGGAGGCGGCGCGACGGGGTCGGCGGCCGCCGCCGTGCCGCCGCAGGGCGCCACGGCGAGGAGCGCGACCACCAGCGCCACCGCCCCCGGAGCCAGGACCGCCCTGGCGCGGTCTCTAGCGCTCACGCGCCGCTTTCGCGTGCTCGCGCGCCAGCTCGACGTAGACGTCCGCCGATTCGCGCAGCCGGGCGAGGATCTCCGGCGGAATGGCCCCGCGCACGCGCGCGGGCATGCCGGCGACGAACGATCGCGGGGGAACGCGCATCCCCTCGAGCACGACCGCGCCGGCGGCCACCAGCGACTCTTCGCCGATCTCGCAGTCGTCGAGGAGGACCGAGCCCATGCCGATCAGGCAGCGGTCCCGCACGACCGCGCCGTGAAGAATCACGCGGTGGCCCACCGTCACCTCGTCGCCGATGGTGAGTCCCGACCGCCCGGTCGTGGCGTGCAGCATGCAGAGGTCCTGGATGTTCGTTCGGGCCCCGACGCGGATCGGTCCGGCGTCGCCGCGAACGACGGTGCCGTACCAGACGCTCGATTCCTCGCCCAAGAGCACGTCGCCGAGGACGACAGCGTTGGCGGCGACGAAGGCGGAGGCCGGCACCCGCGGCGAGGACCCCAGCAGGGGGCCGATCACGCGGGGCGCGGGCGCCGGGGGAGGGTTACAGGTCTTCGGGATTCCACTTGCCGAAGTCTTCGGGACGAAGCTCCTCGAGGAAGTGGCGGAGGTCCTCCGCCTTCTCCTCGGGCGACTTCTCGGACGGCGCGCCTCCCGCCTGCGGCTCCATCGACTTTTCGAACAGCTTGTCGATGATGAAGATGGGCGCGTGGGAGCGGAGGGCGATCGCGATCGAGTCGCTGGGACGGGCGTCGATGGCGACCGCGCCCGATCCGGCGTCGAGGTAGATGCTGGCGAAGAAGGTGGAGTCCTTGAGATCGGTGATCACGACGCGCGAGATCTTCCCTCTCAGGCTCTCGATGATCGTGACGAGGAGATCGTGGGTCAGCGGCCGCTGGTATTTCTTGCCCATCAGCTCGCTGTGGATCGCGCTGGCCTCCATCGGGCCGATCCAGATGGGCAGGACGCGATTCCCTTCGATCTCCTGCAGCAGCACGACTGGGTTCTTCGTTCGCTCGTCGATGGCGAGGCCACCGACGCGTACCGGAATCATGCTCATGGCGGGCCGCGCTCCCGGCGGAGGGCCTACCGTGCGGTATCCGGAGGCGCTCCCGTGCTGTCCGCTCCCTCGGGCGCGTCGTCGAGCTCGGGGGCGGGCTTGTCCATGTTCTCCAGCATCCACTTCGCCGAATTCGCGAGCTCGTGGCGCGGATACTTGTCGAGGAACTTGCGGAACTCCGCTCTGGCCTCGTCGTACTGACCGAGATCCTCCGCATAGGTGAAGCCTATCATGAACGCCGCTTGCACGGACACCGGGTCATCGGGGTAGCGCGTCACCAGATCGCGGTAGAGCTGGATGCGCTGCTGCGGGCTGCCCGCGGCCTGCGCATCCTTGAAGAAGTCCTGGGGCGTGCGCGCCGGCGTCGACGCGACCCGGACCGAATCCTCGAAGACGACCACGCCCGAGGCGCTCTTGAGCGAATCGAGGAAGGTCTGCGAGAGCGTCTCCTGGGCCTGCGTCGAGAGATGGCCGAGGATGCCCTGGCGCACCTCCGCGAGCGGCTGCGTTCGCGCCGGCTCCACGTTGTCCACGCGGATCAGGTGCCACCCTTTCTCGCTCTTCAAGGGCGGGCTGGTCTCCCCCTCCTTCATCGCGAAGGCTTCCTTGACGATCTCCGGGGACTTGCCGATCCCCGGCACGAATTCGGAGCCCGGGGTGACGTAGCCGACGACGCCGCCGTGGTCCGAGGTGGCCTTGTCGGTGGAGTTCGCCCGCGCCAGCGCGTCCCAGAGGGCACCCGCGGCGAGCCGCTTCCGGAGTGCCTCGGCCTTGGCCTTGGTCTCGACCTGGATGTGCCGCACGCGCGCGCGCGCCGGAATCGCGAACTCGGAGGAATGCTCGTCGTAGTACGCCTGGATCTGGGCGTCGGTGGGGGGCGGGAAGTTCGCCATCCGCGCCTGGTAGTACTGCCGCATCAGCGTCTCGCGCGCGGCCTTGGCGACGGCCGCCCGGTAGGCGGGATCCTTCTGGATCCCCGACCGGCGCGCCGCCTGATAGAGCGCCTCCTCGGTGACCATCCGGTCCACCAGGGTCTTGTACCCCTGCGGATCCCGGAGCTGGCCCTGCACGTTGGGGGGCGCCGTCGCGATCAGCGAGTCGACGTCGTGGGCGCGGATCCGCCGGGTGCCCACGATCGCCACGACCGGGCCGAGCGTGTCCGCTTTTCCGGGCGTCCAGACGCGCGTCGACGTCGCGCCCGATCCGCCCGCGGCGGGACGGGCCTTGGAACCACCGCCGCAGCCCGCCGCGGCCAGCGCGGCGACGAGTGCCGCGAGCGCGAGCGCGCGCGGGGCGAGGAGCACCGGGAGCCGAAGCGGATCGCGGCTCACTTCCGGACCACCCACACCTTCACCGGGGCTTCGACGTCCTGGAAGAGATGCACCGGGACTTCGAACACGCCGAGCGCCTTGATCGGCTCTTCGAGGCGGACCGCCTTGCGCTCCACGGGGAACCCCTGGGCCGCCAGCGCCTCGTGGATCTCCGCCGCGGTGACCGAGCCGTACAGCTGGTCCTCTTCGCCCACCTGGACGCTGAACTGGAGCGACGCCTGCATCATCCGGTCCCGTAGCTCGTGCGCGGACTGGCGCTGCTTCTGCTCCAGGGCCACCCGGGCCCGCTCGCGGTCGCGGAACACCGCCTGCGAATTTCCCACCGCCGCGATCGCCTTCTTGCGCGGAAGCAGGTAGTTGCGCGCATAGCCGTCCGCCACGCGCACGGTGGCGCCGCGCTTGCCGAGACCTTCCATCTCCTCCAGCAGAATCACTTCCATCGAACGAAACCCTCCTAATCGTCGGACTTGTCGGCCCGCCGCCCGACGGAACCGCCGGGCCCGGGCACCAGCCGGCGCCGAAAGTCGTACCAGGAATCCAGGAACCCGATCGCGAGAAACGCGAGGAACAGAATCGGCATGAACGCCACGAGGACGAGGATCGCGCCCTGCACGAGGGCGTTCATCTCGAACGCGATCGCGGTGAAGCGCGCGACCGCGATCCCCTGCACCGTGTAGGCGAGCAGGAGCGGAAAGGCGAGATTGGCGCCGGCCACCGTGGCCCAGGGAAGGCGCGTCACGACCAGCGCCAGCGCCACGGCGAACGCCCAGGCCGCGGCCGGATGCACCCGCCACGTGGAGAAATCGCGGAACGCGGGGAGACCGCGCTCGCGGAAGAGAACGCTCGCGAGCCAGACATTCACCGACAGCACGCTGATCCACTTGAGCGCGAAGAGCGAGGGGAGAAGGAACGAGTAGATGCGCTCCATCTGCCCGAGCGCGATCTCGAACTCCGCGCGGGAGACGCCGAGCGTCTCCGAGAAGCGGAGGTCCGATTCCAGGCGGCGCACCTCGGCGAGCCGCGCCGCGAACGTGCGCGAGAGCTCGTCCATGCCGCCGAGGAGCAGGTAGCCGACCACGACCGCCAGGATCGGGGCCGCGGCCAGCGTCATCGCCGTGGACGCGCGGTCGCCCCGCCGCGCCGAGGCGCTCAGGAGCAGGCCGGACGTGCTCAGCACCGCGACGAACACGAGGCGCGAGGGCTCGGTGACCCCCGCCGCGTACACCGCGCCCAGCGTCGCGGTCGCCGCGAGCGCTCCGACCAGGAGCCCCACGTGCCGCGCCAGCCAGAAGAGCGCGAACGGAAGCAGGCCGTACGCCCACGGCAGCGGCACGGGAATATCCGTGTTCGCGACCATGACGATGCCGGCCCCGAAGAGCAGCACCCCCGCCACGCGGATCCACTCCGCGGGGGAGGCCGCCTCCCTCACCTTCGAATCAGCGATATTGGTCACTGGTGAACGGCAGAAGAGCCAGGATACGCGCCCGCTTCACCGCCTCGGTGATCTGGGACTGGTGCCGGGCGCAGGTGCCGGAAATCCGCCGGGGGACGATCTTGCCGCGATCGGTGATGAATCGCGACAGACGCCGGTCGTCCTTGTAGTCGATCCGGTCCACCTTGTCGAAACAGAGCTTGCAGAACTTGCGTCGATACGACCGCGATTCGCCATCGCGAGCCATAGGTCTCCTCCTCTAGGGGTGCCTTCGAGACGCCGCCCTGGGGCGGACGTCCCGCATTATTCCGCTGCCGTGGGCGCGGGCTCGGCCGGCGCCGGAGCGCCTTCGGCCCGGGGCGCGCCCTCCGTCTTGGCCTCTTCGGCCGGACGGGGCGAGTCCTTGGGGGCGAGCACCGTCAGATGCCGGAGCACGCTCTCGTTCAGGCGGAATCTCCGGTCCATCTCCGCGATCAGGGTCGCCGGGCTCTTGTGCTTTACGTGGATATACGTGCCGTCCCGCCGCTTCTTGATGTTGTAGGCGAGCTTCTTCTTGCCCCACCGTTGGACCTCGACGACTTCGCCCCCCGCCTGCGCGATCGGGCCCGTCACGCGGTCCAATTCCTCGTTGATCCGCGCCTCTTCCAGGCCCGGATCGAAGATGATCGTCGTTTCGTACAGTTTCATGGGTTCCCTCATGGCTCAACCGGATCGAGCACGAACCGGTTCCACCGGTTCATGGCCTGCGTGAGTCCTTCCGCGGCCGCGTCGAACGCGGCCGAGGCCGCCGCCTCGATCACGCGCGGCAGCAAGGCCTCTTCTTCCTCTAAGAACGGCTCCAGGACGAATTCCTTGAGCCGATCCGACGTGGGGGCGGGCCCGACGCCGATGCGCAGCCTGGGAAAAGCGTCCGTCCCGGCCGAAAGCGCGATCGATTCCAGCCCCTGGTGCCCCGCCGTCCCCCCCCGGGAGCGGATCCGAAGCGACCCCAGCGGCAGGTACACCTCGTCGCACGCCACCAGGATCTCCGACGCCGCCCACCCCTCCGCCAGAAGGGTCCGGAACGCGTCGCCGCTCCGGTTCATGTAGCGCTCGGGCCTGGCGAGAAGCACCGTGTGGCGCCCGGCTCTCCCCTCGCCGCGGGACATCCCCGCGCCCTTCGTCCATCCCTGGAAGCGCCCCAGCCGCTTCGCCAGCGCGTCCACCGCCATCCAGCCGGCGTTGTGGCGCGTCGCCGCGTATTCCGGCCCGGGGTTTCCCAATCCCAGGACGACCTTGATCGCGTGCGCCTCGTTAACCTTCCTTGCCCCCTTCCGCCGCCTCTTCGCCTTCCTTCTTCGAGGCCACGAGCTCCGGCTCCGTCGGCGCTTCCTCGGCCGGCTTCGCCTCCTCGAGCACCGTCGGCGGGACGACCGTCGCGATGCCGCGGTCGGCCTCGGTGACGATCACGACCCGCTCCGCCTTGATGTCGCTGACGTGCAGCGTGTCGCCGATGTTCAGGGCCGACACGTCGACCTCGAGGTGGGTGGGGATGTCGGTCGGAAGGCACTCGATCTCCACCTCGCGCAGGAGGTGCTCCAGGATGCCGCCGCCGTCCTTCACGCCGGTCGGCAGTCCGACGAGCTCGATCGGGACCTCGACGGTGATCCGCTCGGTGAGCGAGATGTGCTGCAGGTCGAGGTGCAGGATGTTCCCCTGCACCGGATCGCGCTGGATCTCCCGGATCAGCGCTTTCCGGTCGGCCGTCGCGGCCCCCGAGACCATGAGGTCCACGATGACGTTGGCGCCCGAAGCTCCCTGCAGGAGCGTGTCGACCTCCTTCGCGTTCACGATGAGGGAGATCGGCGTCTCGCCGCGCCCGTAATAGACGGCGGGAATGCGTCCGGCGGCGCGGAGCTTCTTCGCGAAGCCCTTGCCGACGACGGTCCGCTGCTCGCCGTTCAAACTGGTGATGGCCATGATCGATGCTCCTGGGTGATTCGTTCACGCGCCCCGGGGGCGCGCCGGTTTCCGAACAGCGTCAGATGAACAGCGAGCTCAGCGACTCCTCGTCGTGGATGCGGCGGATCGCCTCCGCCAGAAGGGGCGCGACCGAGAGCACCCGGATCTCCTTGGGAAGCGAGCCCAAGGCGTGCGGGATGCTGTCCGTGACGACGAGCTCCTTCACGGAGGAGTGCGCGATCAGATCCGCGGCCCCGCCGCACAGCACGCCGTGCGTCGCCGCCGCATAGATGTCCCGGGCGCCCGCGTCCTTGAGCGCCTTCGCCGCCTCGACCAGGGTGGAGCCGGTGCTCACGATGTCGTCGAAGATCACGACGTTCTTCCCGTCCACCTCGCCGATCACGTTCATCATCTCCACCGCGTCCGGGCGGGGCCGGCGCTTGTCCACGATCGCCAGGCTGGCCGAGAGGCGCTTGGCGTAGGCCCGAGCCATCTTGACGCTCCCGATGTCCGGCGCCACGACGACGACGTTCGGGATCTGCCGGCGAAGGAAGTAGTCGACCAGGACCGGCGCGGCGTAGAGGTGATCGAACGGGATGTCGAAGAACCCCTGGATCTGGGCCGAGTGCAGATCCATCGTCATCACGCGGTCGGCCCCCGCCGTCGTGATGAGATTCGCGACCAGCTTCGCGGTGATCGGGACCCGCGGCTGGTCCTTCCGGTCCTGCCGCTGAAACCCGTAGTAGGGAATCACCGCGGTGACGCGCCGCGCCGACGCGCGCCGCACCGCGTCCACCATGATCAGCAGCTCCATGAGATTGGACGCGGGCGGAAACGTCGGCTGGAACACGAAGATGTCCGACCCGCGAATGTTCTCGTTGATCTTGACCAGCGTCTCCCCGTCGGCGAACTGCTCCACCGTCGCGTCGCCGAGGTCGATCCCGAGATGCGCGCAGATCGCTTCGGCGAGGGGACGGTTGGCGTTCCCCGAGAAGAGACGGAGTCCCCGCTCCACGTGGCGCGCGTCGTGCGTCTCGGAGAGCGGCTTCGACATGGGCACGGCGCGGCGATCGGTGGCCAGCTTGACCGTCATCGGACTCCCCTCCTCCGGACCGCAACGAAACGATCGAACATGAAAAAGACCCAAAGCCCGATTGACGCCATCGTCAATCGGGCCCGAGACGCCGCGCGGCGCTCGATGGACCGGAGGGCCGGACTGCGGGCCCCCGGGGCCCTGTGACCGAGGTCAAAAGCGAACCTTGGGTCTGCGCGGCGGAGCCGCTTCGCTCCGCCCCTACTGCCTGCCAATGTGCGACTTCGAGTGTTCCGACTTCGAGTATACGAAAACGGTGGTTGGGGCGGGAGGATTCGAACCTCCGAATGGGAGATCCAAAGTCTCCTGGCTTACCACTTGCCGACGCCCCATCCGCCGCAGGGCCGCCGGCGACCGGTACTGCCGGCGCCCGCCGCTCGCCTGCCCTATGTCAGCTGGCTTGCGAGCTTTCGATCAACTGCTTCGCCCGCTCCTTCTCGTACTCGTCGAGGATGCGGGCTTCGATCTTCTCGCGCGACTCGTTGTTGATCGGGTGCGCGATGTCCTGGAACGTTCCGTCGGGCTTCTTGCGGCTCGGCATGGCGACGAACATCCCGTTCGTGCCCTCGATGATCTTGAGACCCCGGATCACGAAGGCGTCGTTGAACGTCATGCTCGCGAAAGCCTTCAGCTTGTCATCGTCCCTGAGTGCGATCCGTACTTCTGTGATCTCGAGACCCATCCGTCTCACCCACCTCGAGTTCGGGACCTCGATCCTTCGAAGGCCCTGGGACCATCCCCCCCGGTCCCGGTGATACACCCTGCGCCCCCAACGCGGACGGTGCGGTCAGCCAGCTCGGGAAACCACGGCGCCATGTTCGATGCTCCGAGCGATACGCAATTCGGCGCCGCGGTTGCCGACCGCATTCAGAACCGCCTGCGCCTCGGATAGCGATTGGGACACGCCGAAAACCGTCGAGCCACTGCCGGATAGGAGCGCGCCGATCGCCCCTGAGGAGACGAGTGCGCGCTTCAATTCGGCGATACCGGGGAGATGTGGCAGGATCACGCCCTCGAACGCGTTCGACATTGCGTTCGCCACCCCATGAAGATCCCGCCGTGTGATCGCCGACGCGAGGACTCTAGCCCCCTCCCCATTTGGTGTCAACCGATTTTTGATCTGCCCGTAGGCCCAAGTCGTTGAAATCGCGGTAGCTGGAGTCGCCAGCACCACCCAGAACGGCGCGATGGGACATAGATGTCTCACCCGCTCCCCGCGACCGGTGGCCCGCGCGAGTCCGCCGCGCAGGAAGAAGGGGGCGTCCGACCCGAGTCGTCCGGCGAGCGCGGCCAGGGCCTCGGGACCGAGGTTCAGCGCGAGAAGCCGGTCGACGCCCGCAAGGAATCCGGCCGCGTCGCTGCTCCCCCCGCCGAGCCCGGAGCCCGGCGGAATGCGCTTCACGAGACGCGCGCGCACGCCGGCCCCCGCGGGCAGCGCGCCGGTCTCCCCCAGCAGCGCCCACGCGCGCTCGATCAGGTTGGGACCGGGACCGCGGATGGGCAGCCCGGCGGTCTCCAGCGAAAGTCCCGCGGGGCCGCGCTCGATGAGGATCTGGTCCTCGAGCGAGATCGCCTGGAGGAAGGTGTCCACCTCGTGGTAGCCGTCGGCGCGCCGGCCGAGGATCCAGAGCCCCAGGTTGATCTTCGCGGGGCATCGCACGCGAAGCCGTTCGACGGCCGGCGCGGCGCTTCGCGACTCGGCGCGACGGGCGGGAGCGGACACGTCAGGCCGCCGGCCAGGCGAGAATCAGGAGCACCACCAGGCACCAGAGGAGCACGTTCACGAGCGTCGCGCGATCGGTGAGCAGGTGCTCCGAGGGGTTCCCTCCCTTCTCCTCGGCATACATGAGGTAGAGGTAGCGGAAGATCCCGTAGAGCACGAAGGGGATGGTGAGGAAGAGCGGGCGGCCGTGGAACTTGGCCACCGTCTCGGGCGCGATCGTGTACACCGAGTAGGCGAGCACCGTCGCGCTCGTGACCACGGCCACCAGCTGGTCGAGGAGGCGCACGGTGTAGCGGCCGAGGGCGGCGCGGTGCCGCGACGCTTCCCCCTCGAGAACGCCCAGCTCGTGGCGCCTCTTTCCGATCGCGAGGAAGAGCGCGAGGAAGAAGGCGCAGACCAGAAGCCACGGCGAGAGCTCCACCGCCTCGGCCGAGCCCAGCCGGTCGCGCAGGAGCTCCACGCCGGCCGCGGCGCGCACCACGAAGCCGACCGCGATCGCCACCACGTCCAGCAGCACCACGTTCTTCAGCGCGAGCGAGTAGGTGACCGTGAGCGCGACGTACGCCGCCGCGCTCATCCCGAACCGCGGGCCGAGCAGGAACGAGCCGCCCAGCCCCGCCGCGAGCAGGATCGCCGCCAGGACCCACGCCGCGCCGATCGGAAGCCGCCCCGAGGCGATCGGCCGCGACCGCTTCGTCGGATGGAGCCGGTCGCGCTCCACGTCCAGCACGTCGTTCAGGACGTAGACGCCGGAGGTCGCGAGGGAGAAGGCGAGGAAGCCGAGCAGCGAGGGGAGGGCGAAGGCCGGGTCCAGGATCTTCAGCGTGAAGACCGGCCCCGCGAAGAGGACGAGGTTCTTGGTCCACTGGTAGATCCGCATCGAGCGGATCATGTCGCGCATCATCGCCGGGCGCGCTTCCCCTGCCGGCTCCGGCCCGGCCCGCGGCGATCCTCGGCGAGCACGCGCGCCTCGGCGAGATCGCAGCAGACATGGCCCACGAGCATGTGGATCTCCTGCACCCGCGCCGTGTCGCCGCTCGGCACCACGAGCGCCAGGTCGCAGCGACGCGCGAAGGACGCCCCCTTCTGCCCGGTGAGCCCGATCACGCGCATCCCCCGGCGGCGGGCCTCCTCCACGGCCGCGATCACGTTGGCTGAGCGCCCGCTGGTCGTGAGCGCCACGAGGACGTCGCCGCGGCGCCCCAGCGCCTCGAGCTGCCGGGCGAAGATCCTGTCGAACCCGAAATCGTTGGCCGCGGCCGTCAGCACCGACGTGTCCGCGTGGAGCGCAAGCGACGGGAGCGCGCGCCGGTTCTTCACGAAGCGCACGACGAACTCGGTCGCGAGGTGCTGCGCCTCGGCGGCGCTGCCGCCGTTGCCGGCCCAGAACACCGTGCGGCCCGAGAGCGCGGCGTCGGCGATCAGCGCCGCGATCCGCTCGATGGTCTCCCGCTCCCGAGCGTAGACGGCCGCGGTCAGCTCGAGCGTCTCGCGGAAGATCTCCCGGACGCGGTCCCCCTGCGGCGCGCGTTTCGCGCGGGCGCGGGCCCGGACGGCCGCGCCGGCGCGGGGGCCGCTCGCGCGCTTCACGCCGCCTCCCCCTGGCGCGACGGCCGCTCCGCCAGGTGCCGGTGCACCGCGTCCTCCCAGGGGGGAAGCGGCGTGCCGGCCAGCGCGCGATAGCGCGCGCCGGAGAGCACCGAGTAGGCGGGGCGGGGTGCCTTACGGGCGACCTGGGCGGTGGAGACCGGAGCGACCGGCACCGGTGCGCCGAGCGTGCGGGCGATCTCGACCGCAAGGCCGTGCCAGGTCGTCTCCCCCGCGTTCGTCACGTGCACGATGCCCAGGGCCCCGCGCCGTAGCAGGAGCTCGATCCCGTGGGCCAGGTCGCGCGCATACGTGGGCGAGCCGTGCTGGTCGCTGACGACCTGGAGCGGCTCGCCGCGAAGGGCCTTGGCCGCGATCGTGTCGACGAAGTTCTTCCCGCCGTGGCCGAAGAGCCAGGACGTGCGCACCACCAGGCAGGGCGCGCCCGAATCGAGCGCGGCCTCCTCGCCGGCGAGCTTCGAGGCGCCGTAGATGCCGAGCGGATGGGGCGGATCCTCCTCGACGTAGGGAGATCCCTTCGTGCCGTCGAAGACGTAGTCGCTGCTCACGTAGACGAGCACCGCACCCCGCTCGCGCGCGAGCGCGGCCACATGGCGCGTTCCGTCGCGGTTGGCGGCCATCGCCGCGGCGGGATCGCTCTCGGCCCCGTCCACGTTCGTGTAGGCGGCGGCGTGAATCACGGTGTCGAAGTCCAGCCCGCGCGCGGCCGCGCGGGTGGCCGCCTCGTCGGTGATGTCGGCTTCCTCGCGGCCCCAGAGATAGAGGGTGTCGCCGCCGGTCAGCCGCTCGCGAAGCGCGCGGCCCAGGATCCCGTTCGCGCCGGTGATCAGGACCCGCACGCTAGACGACGTCGACCAGGCTGGAGTCGCCGACCATGAAGCGGTAGGCGGTCGGCTTCAGCTGCGAGCGCTGGATCCGCACTTCCTTCCCGATCAGGGAGGCCTCGATCCGAACCGGGATGTCCTCGATCCGGCAGCGCTCGAGCACGATCGAGTGCTCGATCTCGCTGTTCCGGAGAACGACGTCGTCGTAGAGGGAGGTGAAGGGCCCCACGTAGGAATTCTCGATGCGGCAGCGCGCGCCGAGGATCAACGGGCCGCGGAGGATCGAGTTCTTCACGACCGTTCCCTGCCCCACGATCACCTCTCCCTCCACGCGCGAGGCCGCGTCCACCTCGCCGCTCACGCGCCGCTTCGCGCGCGAGAGCACCATCCGGTTCGCCTCGAGCATGTCCTCCAGCTTCCCCGTGTCCTTCCACCATCCGGTGATGACGTGGTGGCGGACCCGCTTGCCGTGGTCGATCAGGTGCTGGATGGCGTCGGTGATCTCGAGCTCGTTTCGGAAGGAGGGGCGGATCGCGTCCACCGCCTCGTGGATCGAGGGATCGAACATGTAGACGCCGACCAGCGCCAGGTCGGACTTGGGCTGCTTCGGCTTCTCCACCAGCCGCACCACGTGGTCGCCGTCCAGCTCGGCCACGCCGAACTCCTCGGGATGGGGCACGCGCGCGAGCAGGATCTCGCTGTTCGGCTGCTCGCGGCGGAACTCGTCCACCAGCGTGCGGATGCCGTCCAGGATCAGGTTGTCGCCCAGGAACATGACGAAGGGATCCTGACCCAGGTAGCCGCGCGCGACCTTCACGGCGTGGGCCAGGCCGAGCGGCTGGTCCTGGCGGATGTAGTCGGCGCGGATGCCGAAGGCGGCGCCGTCGCCGACCGCGGCCCGGATCTCGGCCTCGGTGTCGCCGACGACGATGCCGACGTCGGTGATCCCCGCGTCCCGGATCGCCTCGAGCACGTAGAAGAGGATCGGCTTGTTCGCGACCGGGATGAGCTGCTTGGCGCCCGTGTGCGTGATGGGACGGAGCCGCGTTCCCTTGCCGCCCGAGAGGACGAGCGCTTTCACGCGCCCGAACCCGACGGGGCCCCGGCGCCGGCGCCCTTCATCCGCTCGGCGGCGTACGCGGCGCCCCGCTCGAGGATCTCGCCCGCGCGCGCGACGTCCTTGGCGCCCGCGAGCGCCGAGTCCTTCTTGCCGCCGCCCTTCCCGCCCGCGACCGACACGGCGTCGCGCACCCACTGGTCGGCCTGCAGGCGATCGGTCGCCTGCGGGCCGACCACCGCCGCCACGGAGAGTTTGCCGTCGATGACGGCCAGAAGGAGCGCGCCGCCGCCCGGCAGCGCCTTCCGCACGACGTCGCCCGCCTGGCGCAGCTCGTCCACGCTGCCCGCCTCGAGCCGGGCGGCGATCACGGCGTCGCCGCGGCTCTTCGCCTCGGCGATCAGCGCCTGCACCCGCTCGAGCAAGGCACCCTGGCTCTGCTTCGCGCGCTCGTCGCGAAGCGCCCGCGACTCCTCCTGCATCTGCCGCAGCCGCTCGGCGAGCTGCTCCCGGGGCGCGCCCAGGCGCTGCGCGAGCTCGCGGAGGAGCGCCCGGTCCTCGTCGGCCCGCCGGTAGGCGAGCGCGCCCGTGACCGCCTCGATGCGGCGCACGCCGGAGGCGACGGCGGATTCCGACTCGATCCGGAGATAGCCGATCTCGCCCGTGCGCGACACGTGGCAACCGCCGCAGAGCTCGCGGCTCACGCCGTCCACGATCACCTGGCGCACGCGCTCGCCATACTTTTCCCCGAAGAGCGCCATCGCGCCCCGCTCCTGCGCCTCGCGCAGCGACGTGACCTCGGTCGCGACGGGGAAATCCCCGAGGATGTTCCGGTTCACGTCCGATTCGATCGCGTGCAGGTCCTCGGGCGTGAGCGCCTTGCCGTAGCTGAAGTCGAAGCGGAGCCGGTCGGGAGCGACGAGCGACCCCGCCTGCTTCACGCCCGTGCCGAGCCGCGCGCGGAGCGCGGCGTGGAGCAGGTGCGTCGCCGTATGGTTCCGCTGGGTCGCGGCGCGCTTCTCCGCGTCCACGGTCGCGCGGTAGGGGCCCGCGTGGGGCGCGCCCTCCACGACCTCGGCGCGATGAACGACGAGATCGGCCTCCTTCACCGTATCCACGACGCGCAGCCGCGCCGGCGCGGCACCCGGCATCGCCTCGAGCCATCCGGTGTCCCCGACCTGTCCGCCCCCCTCGGCGTAGAAGGGGGTGATGTCGAGGGTGAGCTCCACCTCGCGCGGACCGCCGCCCTCGGCGGGCACCTCGCGCAGGCTCCGGATCGAGACGTCCTCCACCTCAAGCCGGTCGTAGCCGACGAATTTGGAATGGTCCCCGCGCGTGAGCTCCTGCCACGGTCCCGCGGTCTTCCGGCGCGTCTCGAAGCGGCCCGCCTTGCGCGCGCGGTCCCGCTGCTCGTCCATGGCGGCCTCGTAGGCCGGCATGTCGACGTCCAGCCCGCGCTCCCGCGCGAGCTCCGCGGTGAGATCGATCGGGAATCCGTACGTGTCGTACAGCATGAAGGCGGCGCTCCCGGGGTAGACCCGGCTTCCCGCCTTCGCGAGCGAGTCGGCCGTCTCCTCGAAGCGGGTCATCCCCGTCTCGAGCGTCTCCGCGAACCGCGCCTCCTCCTCGTGGATCGCCGCCGCGACCGCCGGCTGCTCGCGGCGGAGGTACTCGTACTCGTCGTACGCGGCCATGGCGTCGACCACCGGTCCCACCAGGCGCGAGAGGAAGGGCCCGTGGATCTCGAGATCGCGCCCGAAGCGCGCCGCGCGGCGCAGGAGCCGCCGCGCCACGTAGCCGCGTCCCTCGTTGGAGGGGCGCACACCCTCGGCGAAGGTGAAGACGAGTGCGCGAACGTGGTCGGTGATGACGCGCGCGGCGCGACGCCCGCGGTCCCCCTGGGACGCCTTGGGCGAGCCCATCCGCTTCACCGCGTCGCCGATCGGGCGGAGCAGATCGTTGTCGTAGATCGAGGGCGCCCCCTGGAGGATCATCGCGAGCCGCTCGAGCCCCATGCCGGTGTCGATGCCGCGGTTGGGAAGCGGCTTCCGGGAGCCGTCGGGCGCCTGGTCGTACTGCGGGAAGACCAGGTTGTAGAACTCGAGGTAGCGCTCGCAGTCGCATCCGGGAGCGCACTCCGGCCGGCCGCAGCCGGTGCCCGGTCCCTGGTCCCAGTAGATCTCGGAGCAGGGGCCGCAGGGGCCCGAGCCGCCCGCCGGCCCCCAGAAGTTGTCCTTTTCGTCGAGGCGCGTGACGCGCTTGGCCCCCAGGCCGATGTGCTTCGCCCAGAGGTCGAACGCCTCGTCGTCCTCGCGGAAGACCGACGGGAAGAGGCGCTCCTGCGGCATCCCGAGCGTCACGGTGATGAGCTCCCACGCCCACTCGATCGCTTCCTTCTTGAAGTAGTCGCCGAAGGAGAAGTTGCCCAGCATCTCGAACAGCGTGCAGTGGCGCACGGTGACGCCGATGTTCTCGATGTCGGTGAGCCTGAGGCAGCGCTGCACGGTGACCGCGCGGCGCGTCGGAGGCGCGAGCGGCGAGGCGTAGTAGGACTTGAACGGCACCATCCCCGCCGAGGTGAAGAGCAGGGTGGGGTCATCCAGCGGCACGAGCGGGGCCATGGGCAGATGGGCATGGCCGCGCTCCTTGTAGAAGTCGAGGAAAGTGCGGCGCAGCTCGTTCGTCGTGGTTGGCATCAGGAAGTCATGACTCCGGATGGGATCGCTCGGACACGAGATCCCGGATGGTGTCCCAGGAAAAGCCCCGGCGCAAGAGGGCCGATTGGAGGAGCCGCCGCCGCTGCTCCGGGTCGCGCCGCGCGAGCTTTTTGCCCACCTCCCGCGCCGCCGCCTCGGCGCGCCCCTCCTCGGTGTCGAGCGCCCGCTCTGCCAGGTCGGAATCGGCGCGGATCGCCTCTTCCGCCGCGGCGACCAGGCTCCGCGGCAGCCCGTGACGCGCCAGCTTGGTCTCGATCAGGCGGAGCGCCTGCGGCTTCCGGCCGAGCTCCGCGCGCACGAACCAGGCGAGATAGGCCCGATCGTCCAGAAGCGAGACGCGGCGGAGCCGCTCCACGGCGCGCTCCACCGCGTCCGGTACGTAGCCGCGCTCGATCAGCCGGTCCGTCACCTCGCGCTCGGTGCGCGGGCCACGGGCCAGGATCCGGAGCGCCGCTTCCTTGGCCGAATCGTCCGACGCCGCCTGCTCGGGCGGAATCGGTTGTCGCATCGCCGGGTCCTAGATCCGGACCCGCCGGTCGCCGGAAGGAGCCGCCGCCTTCGGCTCGGATCCGTTCTCCTCCGCTTCCGCCGCGGGGCCGCGCGTCAGCCCGAGCGCCTCGCGCATCTTCACGGAGAGCTCGGCAAAGGCGTCGGGATGCTCCCGCAGCCAGAGTCGCGCGTTCTCGCGTCCCTGGCCGATCCGCTCCTCGCCGTAGCTGAACCAGGTGCCGCTCTTCTGGACCAGGTTGCGCTCGACGGCCAGGTCGAGCAGCTCGCCCTCGCGCGAGATCCCCTCGTTGTAGAGGATGTCGAACTCGGCTTCCTTGAAGGGGGCCGCGACCTTGTTCTTCACGACCTTCACCTTCACGTGGTTGCCGATCACGTTGTCGCCGTCCTTGATCGAGCCGATGCGGCGGATGTCGAGGCGGATCGAGGCGTAGAACTTGAGCGCGCGCCCACCGGTCGTGGTCTCGGGGTTGCCGAACATCACGCCGATCTGCATGCGGATCTGGTTGATGAAGATGACCGTGGTGCGCGACTTGGAGATGGTGCCGGTCAGCTTGCGCAGGGCCTGCGACATGAGGCGCGCCTGGAGGCCCATGTGCGAGTCGCCCATCTCCCCCTCGATCTCGGCTTTCGGCACGAGCGCGGCGACCGAGTCGATCACGATCACGTCCACCGCGCCGCTCCGGACGAGGTGCTCGGCGATCTCGAGAGCCTCCTCGCCGGTGTCGGGCTGCGAGACGTGCAGCGCGTCGATGTCCACGCCGAGCCGCTTCGCGTACGCGGCGTCCAGGGCGTGCTCGGCGTCGATGAAGACCGCGTTCCCGCCCTGCTTCTGCGCCTGCGCGATGATGCTCAGCGCGAGCGTCGTCTTGCCCGAGGACTCGGGGCCGTAGACCTCGATCACGCGTCCTCGCGGGATGCCGCCGACGCCGAGCGCCGCGTCCAGCGCGATCGACCCCGTCGGGATCGCCTCGACCTGCACGCGGGCCGAATCGGAGCCCAGCTTCATGATGGCGCCCTTCCCGAACTGCCGCTCGATCTGCTGCACGGCCAGCTCCAGCGCCTTCGTTCGTTCCTTGCTCATCTCGCGCGTCGTCGACGGGCCCACTTCCCGAGCGGTCACGTTGCCTGCCATGTGCACTCCCCCTGAGTTTGGTGACGGCGATCCATCCGGGACGCCTGGTTCGGGCCGGGGCGAAAGGTGGTTCGTGAGTGGGTTCGCGCGGGCTTTCCCCACACGTCCGTCAGCCTGCCTGCGAACCCGGTGATTGGAGGCGTATTTCCTCGAGAACATTATACATGGCACCGCTTTTGTGGAGCTGACTTTTCATGACCGCAAGCCGATGGAGGGGCTCCGCTTCGGGCGGTTCGGAGAGGGACGCGCGCATCAGCGTCTCCACGCCGCGGGCGCCCTCGCGGGCGCGCGCCAGGGTGAGGTGGGCGCGAAACGGCTTGTCGGGAAAACCGAACCCGTCGCGCTCAAGGCCGTCGTTCACGGCGGTCGCGAGCGCCTCGGTCTCGGCCCCTCCCTGCGCCAGCCCCACCCAGAGCACGCGCGGGCGCTCCGGACGCGGGAACGCGCCCAGCCGGCCGAGCCGCGCGACCGGTGCGGCGAGGCCCGTGCCGCTCCGGCGCACCGAATCGCGCACCCGGACGAGCTGCTCGTCGTCCAGGTCGCCCAGGAAGCGAACGGTGAAGTGCGCGTTCTCCGGCTTGACCCAGGAGAGGCCCGCGGAGCGCCCGGCCAGGTCCTGGCCCAGGCCGCGCACATACGCGATCCAGGAATCGGGGATCAGCAGCGCGATGAAGGTGCGCGTCATCCCCGCCGTCATGCCGGCGCGTGCGCCATGTGCCGGCGCACCAGGTCCAGCGCCAGAGCCGAGGAGCGCACCACGATCTCCTCGCGCGTGCCGGTCAGCTGGAGGCGCACCGCCTGCGCTCCTTCGGCCGTGGCGAGCCCCAGGTAGACGAGCCCGACCGGCTTCTCCGGCGTGCCGCCGTCGGGACCGGCGATCCCGGTGCTCGAGACCGCGAGGTCGGCCCCGAAGCGCTCGCGCGCGCCGGCGGCCATCTCCTGCGCCGTCTCGGCGCTCACGGCGCCGTGCCGCGCGAGGGTCGCCCCGGAGACGCCGAGCAGCGTCTCCTTGGCGCGATTGGAGTAGGCGGTCACGCCGCCCAGGAAGTAGCGCGAGGCGCCCGGCGTCGCCGTGATCGTCGCGCCGATGGCCCCCGCCGTGAACGACTCGGCGGCGGCCAGGGTGCGTCCCTGCTCGGCGAGCATCCCGCCGAGGACGTCGGCCATGGTGTCGCGGCCGAAGCCGTAGAGCGACTCGCCCACCGCCTCCACCACGCGCCGCTCGATGCGACGGATCGCCTCGGCGGCCCACGACGGATCGAGCGCGAGCACCGTCAGCGTCACGTCCAGCCCGTAGGAGTGCGGCAGGTAGCCCACGCGCACGTCGGGCGCCTCCGCCTCGATCCCGGCCAGGCGCTCCGCCAGCACCGACTCGGAGAGGCCGATCGTCCGGATCACGCGGCGCGAGATCCCGGGGCCCACATTGGCCGCCTTGATGAACGGGATCACGTACTGCGAGAGCATCGCCTCGGCCTCGGCGGGAACGCCGGGGAGCGCGAAGTAGTCGGTTTCCAGGTGGTCGAAGTGGAGGCCGGGCGCCGTGCCGCGCGGATTTTCGATGACGCGCGCGCCGCGCGGGACCAACGCCTGCGCCTCGTTGATGGCGGGCATCTCGATCCCCCGCGACTTGAAGCGGGCGCGGATGTGGGCCAGCACCGATTCGTCCAGCACCAGGCGGCGGCGGAACACCGTCGCGATCACCTTGCGTGTGAGGTCGTCGGGCGTGGGGCCGAGCCCGCCAGTCGCGATCACGAACCGCGCGCGATGTCCCGCGGCGCGGAACGCCTCGGAGAGGCGCGCCGTGTCGTCGCCGACGGTGGTCTGGAAGATCACCTCGACCCCGATCTCGGCCAGCCGCTCGAGAATCCGGTCGGCGTTCGTGTTCCGCTTCAGCCCGTGCAGAAGTTCGGTGCCGATCGTGATGATCTCGGCGCTCACAGGAGGATTCCTTTCACCGCGGGGATCGCGAGCAGGAGACGCAGCGCCACGTTGGTCGCGACGCCCGCGAGCAGGTCGTCCACGACGACGCCGTAGCCCCCCGGCAGCCCCTGGCTCCGCCGGATCCCGAACGGCTTCAGGATATCGAAGACGCGGAAGAGCAGGAACGCCAGAGCGAGGAGGAGCCATGGCCCGGGCCGGCCCAGGCGGGCGATCCCCCACACCGATACCAGCATCCCGATCACCTCGTCGATGACGATCGGCTTGGCGTCGGTGCCCAGGTCCTTCTCCGCCTCGCCGCTCGACCAGACCGCGAGCGGCAGGAGCGCGAGGATCGCGACCAGGAGCGGCGCCGGCGCGAGGGACGAGGGGGCGACGTGGGCGAGCAGCGCGAGCAGCCCGGCCACCCCGAATGAGGCGGCGGTGGCGGGGGCGATCGGGAAGCGCCCGACGCCGAACGCCGTGGCGAGGAGAACGGCGGCGCGACGCATGCCGGCGCCGGGCCCTAGCCCAGCGTCTTCAGCACGAGCTTGCAGGCCACCTTCAGCGTGTCGAAGACGCCCGCGCCGCGGAGCGCGACCGCCTCGAAGTACGGCGCCTGGCTCGGATTCAGCTCCTTCTCGAGGTCGGCCACGGAGACCACCCGCGGCAGGTCGCGCTTGTTGTACTGCATCACCAGCGGGACCTTCTCGGTGGCGAGCCCGTGCTCGGAGAGGTTGTCGTGCATGTTCATCAGGCTCTCGACGTTCGCGTCGAAGCGGTCGATCTGCGAGTCGGCCACGAACACGATCCCGTCCACGCCCTTCAAGATCAGCTTCCGGCTGGCGTTGTAGTAGACCTGCCCCGGCACCGTGTACAGGTGGAAGCGCGTGCGGAAGCCGCGGATCTGCCCCAGCTCGAGCGGCAGGAAGTCGAAGAAGAGGGTGCGGTCCATCTCGGTGGCGAGCGAGATCATCTTGCCGCGGGTCTCCTGCGGCACGCGGGAATAGATGTGCTGGAGGTTGGTCGTCTTGCCGCAGAGCCCCGGACCGTAATAGACGATCTTGCAGTTGATTTCCCGGGACGAGTAGTTGATCAGCGACACGAAGCGATCGTGCTCCTTACTCCCGGAACAGGCTGTCGATCTCGCTGTCCGCCTCCGCCAGGAATTCGGCTCCCAGCGTGGGCACGGTGGCCTCCTCGTTCCGATACTGCAGCTTGTTGAAGAGCCGGTTCAGCACGACGATCAGCTCGTCCGAGGCGCGGCGCGCCTTCAGGCGCACCAGTCCCAGCGAGGTCTTCTTGTCGAAGAGGACGACCAGGATCACGCGATTGGCGATGAGCGACAGGTAGAGGCTCTCGTTCGTCCCCTGGTGCACCAGGGTGGCGAAGTCCTTCTCGCCGACCATCTCGGCGAGCTGGGCGTTGGCCGCGAAATCGGCCGCCGCGAGCGAGGAGAAGGAGGTGACGTCGAAGCCGGGAGGCTCGCCGATCGAGTTGATGAGCTGACCGGTCTTGTCGATCAGCATGACGCTGCGCGATCCCGCGCTGCGCATCAACGTCTGCAGAATGAGACTGATCGAGTAGAAGTCTTCCTCGAAAAGCGCCCAATTACCCTTGACCATCGTCCTGGCTCCTTGGACAACGGGCCCGAGACGCGGCACGGATCGGCCGCCCGCCCGCGAAAGAGGGTGCCCTGCCCGTCCCTCGCGAACCCTGCGGCGAGGCCGATGTGCCCCCACACCCATCCATGGCGCGACACCCGTCGCGCGACTTCGAGGAATTGGGCGAAACCTACCATGTTCCCCTCATGGGTCAAGGGGAATGTACCGGAACTTGGAGGGTTACCCGATTTCCTTCCTGCCGGTGAGGGCCCGGGCCAGCGTGACCTGGTCGGAGAACTCGAGGTCGGAGCCCATCGGGACGCCGCGCGCGATGCGCGTGACGGTGAGATCCGGAACGGACTGGAGAAGGCGCGCGATGTAGAGGGCGGTCGCCTCGCCCTGCGCCGTGGGATTGGTGGCGACGATCACCTCGCGCACGCTCCCCTCCTTCACGCGGCGGAGCAGCTCGGTCAGGCGGAGCTGGTCGGGGCCGATGCCGTCCACCGGCGAGAGGGCGCCCTTGAGCACGTGGTAGCGGCCGCGGAACTCGCCCGTCCGCTCCAGCGCGAGCACGTCCATCGCCTGCTCCACGACGCAGAGAAGCGACGGGTCGCGGCGGGTGTCCGCGCACAGCGCGCAGGGCTGGGTTTCGGTGACGTTGCCGCAGATCTCGCAGTCGGTGACCTTCGCCTTGAGATCGAGGATGGCCTCCGCCAGGCGGCGCGCATCCGCCTCGGAGGTGCGGAGCATGTGGAAGGCGATCCGCTGCGCCGACTTCCGGCCCAGCCCCGGCAGGCGGGTGAGCTCGGCGATGAGCGCTTCGAGGAGAGCGGAGGAGTACTGCATCCGGAGCTACAGGAGTCCCGGCGGCAGGCCCGCCCCCGCGGTGACCTTGCCCATCTCCTCCTCGACCATCTTCGTCACCTTGGCGCGGGCATCGCGGAACGCGGCCAGGACCAGGTCCTCGAGGAGGTCCGCCTCCTCCGGCTTCACCACCTCGGGGTCGATCGCGATCGCGGTCACCTCCTGCGCGCCGTTCATCGTGACCTTGACCTTGCCGCCGCCCGAGGAGCCGATCACTTCTTTGGCTTTCAGCTCCTCCTGGACCTGCGTCATCTTGGCCTGGAGCGCCTGCGCCTTCTTCAGCATCGCCTGGATGTTCATGCCACTCCGTTCCCCGGCGCGCCCGTCTCGCCGCTCAGGTCGAGGATCTCCCCGTCGAAGATCTCGACGATCCGCTGCACGATCGAGGGCGCCCCCGGCGCCGGACGAGCCGCGGGAGCCGCGGCGGCCGCCTCGGGCCCCGCCGCCGACGCGTCCGCTTGAAGCTCGCCGCGCACGCGCTCGGCCGCGGCCGTGGCCGCGAAGGCGTCGCCCACGACGCAGGCGAGCGTGGCGCCCCGTCCGAACTGCCGCTCGAATTCCTGGTTCAGGATCTCCCGGTTCTCCTTCATCTCGAGCATCGCCTTGTGGAAGGAGTGCTCCGGCGCGAGGGCCACGCGGACCGCGGTGCCGTTCACGCCGAGGAACGTCCCTTCCTCGAGGCAGGTCCCGAGGAGGAGTTTACGCTCTTTCACGCCGTCCACGATCCGCTTCCAGCGCTCGGCGCCATGCTCCGCGGACGTGCCCGCGGACGAAGCCACGTCCCCGGCTGGCGCCGCGGGTATCTCGCGCGCCGGCGCTGCGAGGGGCGCCGGAGCTGCAGGGGACGGGCGATCCGGAACCGTGACCGCGCCGGCGAACGGAGGGACGCCGGCCGCGTGCGCCTCGGTGGTCCGCGGCGGGACCGGCTTGGCGGGCTGTGGCGGCGGGGCCGTCGCGGGTCGCCGCGGAGCTGCGGCCGGCGTCCCCGCCGACGCGACTCCGCCGGGTGCGCTCGCGCCGCCTTCCCCGCCCAGGCGGCGCTCCAGCGCGGCGAGCCGCCGGAGCAGCTCGTCGATGGAGGATGCCGAGGGAAGCGTGCACAGCTCGAGCAGGGCGACCTCGAGCAGCGCGCGCGGGGTCTCGGCGCGGCGCAGGTCGCCCCGGCTCTCCAGTAGGAGCGCGAGCATGGCGCTCAGGTCGTTCGCGTGGAAGCGCGAGGCCTGCGCGGCGTAACGCTCGCGATCGGAGGGGGCGGCGTCCACCAGCTTCTCCAGCGAGCGGTCCACCGCGATGAGCATGAGCTGGCGCAGATGGTGGGCGAGCCCGTCGGCGACCTCCTCCACGTCCATCCCGCCGTCGTACAGGCGGTCCATCGTCTCGAGGGCCTGCTTCGGGCTGCGCGCGGCGATCGCGTCGCCCAGCTCGAAGAAGGGATCCAGTCCGCCCAGGCCGAGCGCCTGCGCCACGGCGTCGGCGGTCACCCCCTCCGGCGCGACCGAGAGCGCCTGATCGAGGCGCGAGAGCGCGTCCCGGACCGAGCCCTCCGACGCGCGCGCGATGAGCGCCGCGGCTTCGGGATCGAGCTTCACCTTCTCCGCGGCGGCGACCGTTTCCAGATGCGCCACCAGCTCCTCGCTCCGGAGCCTCCGGAACTCGAACACCTGGCAGCGGGAGGCGATGGTGTCGGGCACGTCGAGCGGCTCGGTCGTGGCGAAGACGAAGCGGACGTGCGGCGGCGGCTCTTCCAGCGTCTTCAAGAGCGCGTTCCACGCGAAGTCGGTGAGCTGGTGCGCTTCGTCGATGATGTAGACCTTGGACTTCCCGCCCGAGGGGGCGTACTTGACGTTCTCGCGGAGATTGCGGATCTCCTCGATCCCCCGGTTGGAGGCGCCGTCGATCTCGAGCACGTCGAGCGACGTGCCCGACGTGATCTCGACACACGAGTGGCACTGGTTGCACGGCTCCGACTCGCCGTCCTTCCGGCGCTCGCAGTTGAGCGCCTTGGCCACGAGACGGGCGGTCGTGGTCTTGCCGCTGCCCCGGGGGCCGGCGAAGAGATAGGCGTGGGCCACGCGGTTGGCGGCGACCGCGCGCTCGAGGGTGGTGCGCACGGGGTCCTGTCCGACGAGGTCGGCGAAGCGCTGCGGGCGATACTTGCGGGCGAGTGCCAGGTGATTCACCGATCGCTCCTCAGCGGCCCGCGGCAGCGCGGACGGGATAGGGAAACGGCCCCCCCGGCCCCGGCTCGAACCAGTCGGATCCGCGGCACATCCAGTCGATCACTGACCGCTGCTACCTTCCGGTCCTGGCGGGGTTCGTGACTCTGAATTGCGCGGGAACTGATCGTCAACGCCGAGTCGCGAGGAGGCCACTTCCGAACTCGGGGCCCCCGCGCGCGGCGCACCGCGCCGGTGCGGGGGTGTTTCCCAGTCGCGAATCCTGCGTGAATCCTGCGTAAATCATGGTGGAGATGACCGGGATCGAACCGGTGACCTCCTCGTTGCGAACGAGGCGCTCTCCCAACTGAGCTACATCCCCACGATACGACGGTTTCCCGGACACCCAACGGCACAGATGGCGGAGAGAGAGGGATTCGAACCCTCGAAGCACTTTCATGCTTACACGGTTTCCAACCGTGCTCCTTCAGCCACTCGGACATCTCTCCGGGGAGCTTCTATGGGCGCACGCGCGCTCCCTCACGCGACGGGCGTCAAAATGGCGGAGAGAGAGGGATTCGAACCCTCGATACGGTTACCCGTATAGCGGTTTTCGAGACCGCCCGATTCAGCCACTCTCGCATCTCTCCGCGGGGGAGATTACGCGAATCAGAGGCCGTTTTCCAGGCGGTTGTTGGCCGTGGAGCGGCGCTTACGGAAGAAGCCCGCGAGCAGCGCGCCGCATTCGTCGGCGAGCACGCCGGGCACCACTTCGACGCGGTGATTGAGCCGCAGGTCTTGCGGAACCATGGCCAGCGAGCCGCACGCGCCGGCCTTGGGATCACGCGCGCCGTAGACCAGGCGCGCCAGCCGCGCGAGGACGATCGCACCCGCGCACATGTGGCACGGCTCGAGGGTGACGTAGAGGGCGGCCTCGTCCAGGCGCCAGGACTTGAGCGTCTGGGAGGCCGCCCCGATCGCGATGATCTCGGCGTGCGCGGTGGGATCCTGCGTGGCTTCGACGCGGTTCCGCCCGCGGCCGATGATGCGGCCGCGCAGCACGACGACGGCCCCGATCGGAACCTCGCCGTCGTCCTGGGCCGCGTGCGCCTCGGCGAGCGCGGCCTCGAGGAAGCGCTCGTCGTCGGCGCTCGCCACGTCGAAGGGCGCGCTACCCGCGCGGGAACTTCTTGAAGGCGTCCCGGACGAGATCGGCGGCGACCGTCTCGTAGCGAGGCGGCGCGTTGTCGGACTTCCGCTGGATCACGCCCGTCTCGTCGTAGTTCACGTTCGCGCTCGAGGCGTCCAGCTCGGCCGCGAAGCGCTGCTCGCGCGGTTTCTTGGTCCAGAGGAGGGCGCGCGTCTTCGGGTTGAAGAGCCCGAACTGGAGCGCGACGGTGGCCGAAGACTGCCCCGCGCCGACGACGTTCACCCGGTGGTTCTCCCACTCGGAGATCTTGACCAGGAGCACGGCATCCACCATGAGCACGGAGTCGATCCCCGCGATGCCCGCCGAGTCGGCGGTCCCGAACTGCGAGAACTTGTCATCGAGCTTGTCGATGCGGGCGAGCTGGTCCGCGTCGCCCAGCAGGCGCTCCACGTCGGCGGGCCAGAGGAAGGTGGCGCGCTTGGCGTCGATCTTCTTCAGCTCCGCCTTCAGCACGTCTTCCATGATCTTCGTGGCCCCGATCTCGTCCGAGGTGTTCACGAAGGGGATCACGGCCACGCGGAGGGAGGATCCCGAAGGGGCCTCGTCCTTGGCGGCGGCGGCAAACGCGGCGGGGAGCGTCAGCAGGAGCAGGGCGACCGGCAGGGCCGGGTGGAACAGGCGGCGAATCTTCATGGCTGCGTCCTTCGGCAAACGGTTGACCGGCAACTGCGTACGTGGCGGGCCCAGGAGGATTTGAACCCCCAACCTTCTGATCCGTAGTCAGACACTCTATCCAGTTGAGCTATGGGCCCGCGCTCGACCTGCCGTCTTTCTCGGCGTCCCGAAAATGGCGGAGAGGAGAGGATTCGAACCTCCGGACCGGTTTTACCCAGTCAACCGCTTAGCAGGCGGCTGCCTTCAGCCACTCGGCCACCTCTCCCCCAAGCTGTCCTCGGTCCAGGAGCCGGATGATCGTAGCGGCGACGGGCGTTCCGGTCAAGGCGAGCCCGGTGCCCAAGGCGCTCAGGCGGGGCCGGATGCGGCCGGCGGCACCCCGGCGAGGTCGCGCGCGGGCTCGACGTGGATGGTGACCTCGATGATCTGGGGAAACCGGCGCTGCACGTCCTCCTTCACGTCGTGAGCCAGGGCATGGCTCTCCCGGACCGTCATCTCCGGGTGCACCTCGAGGTGCATGTCCGCCACGTAGTAGAGACCCATCTTCCGGAAGAGAAGCTTCTCGATCCGGTAAACGCCGGCGTGCGACTCGGCCACGTGGATCGTCTCCTCGGCCAGCCCCGAGGAGGGGCTCTGGTCCATCAGCTCCTCGACGGCGGGGCGCAGCATCCGCCACCCGTTCACGATGATGACCGCGCTCGCGAACAGGGCCGCCCAGGCGTCCGCCCTCTCCCAGCCTCTCCCGCCGATCAGGGCGATCGAGATTCCGATCGCGGCGGCCAGGGAGGTGATGGCGTCGCTCCGGTGGTGCCAGGCGTCGGTCCGGACCGCGTGGCTTCCGGTCTCGCTCCCGACGCGGTGGACGAACCGGAACATCCCCTCTTTGATCGCCACGACCCCCAGGACGACCGCCAGCGTGAAGGGCTGTGGCGCGCGGTGCGGGGAGGCGATCTCACGGGCGGCCTGGAAGGCGATCCCCGTCCCGGCCGCCATCAGCATCACCGAGACCAGGGCGGCCGCGATCGGCTCCGCCTTGCCGTGGCCGTAGGGATGGTTGTGATCCGGAGGACGGCTCGCGATCTGGAGCCCGCGCCAGACGACGATCGAGCCGACCACGTCGCCCAGCGACTCGATGGCGTCGGCGACCAGCGCGTAGGAGGTGCCGAGGATCCCGGCCACCAGCTTTCCCGCCGCGAGCAGGACGTTCACGCCCATCCCGACCAGGCTGGAGCGCATCCCGCGCGCGTAGTCGCCGGTTTGTTGGAGCGGGGCTGTCACAGCCAGCGCCGTACGGACTGGCGGTACCGACGGTACGAATCGCCGAACTTCCCTTCCAGGTAGCGCTCCTCGCGCGGGATGGCATAGCGGTCCACCGCGAGGATCGCGACCGGGAGTCCCGCGAAGGGCCAGGCATAGCCCACCGCCAGCGCGAGCCCGACGTAGTCGATGGCGAGGGACAGGTACATCGGATTCCGGGTGAAGCGATACGGCCCCCCGGTCACGATCGCCTGGGTCGGCCGGATCGGAATGGCGGACGTTCCGGCGCGCGCGAAGAGGAATTCCGAGGCCAGGGCGAGGAGGATGCCCGCCGCGATCAGGACGAGGCCGGCAATGCGCGCGGCCGGCGCGACGGAGGCCGGAAAGGAATCGCCCCCGACCGTCCGATGGAGGAGCATCCCGGCCGCGAAGGGAATCGCATAGAGGAAGGGCGGCGGCACGAAGATCCCCGCGTGGTCCCGCTTCGGATTCATCGCCTGCCGCGCCTCACGACGGGGGCGCTTTCCCGCCCGCGCGGTGGGTCGCCACGAGACGGTTGAATTCCGGCGAGGCGATGAGCGCGTTCGCGACGCGATCGGCCATCAGCGCGGAGCCCGCGTCCCGAAAATGGACGGAGTCGGCGAAATGCTCGCCGTCCCCCGGAATCGCATCCTCCCCGCCGATCAGGATCGCGCCGGTCTCGCGCGCGGCCGCGGCAATGGCGCGGTTGTAGGCGTCCCATCCGTCCAGCAATCCCGGCACCGACATGTAGGGAGCGTAGTACAGGCTGGATTCGCACGCCTGGCGCTGCACTTCCGGCGGCTGGTCGCGCCGCACCCGGTGGGAGAAGGTCGCGATGGCGCAGACCGGCGCCGTCTGGCGCGCCGTCCGGATCAGCTCGACCAGCCGCGTCTCGAATCCCCGCGCGAGCGAGTCCGCGTCGTAGACCAGGCGCGGCCGGGACGCGTCGCCGGAGGAGCGGCTGCGATAGCGCAGCGTCTTCTCCACCAGGGCATACGCCGAGGAGACGCGGGCGAGCGGGCTCGGCTTGTCGGCGTCGCCGTGGAACAGGCCGCGCGCCCGCGCCAGCTCGCGCGTATCGGTGCTCAGGTCGTTCGTCGCTTCGTAATAGAGGACGAAATCGGGCTGGAGCGGAGCGATCCGCAAGCGAAGGCTCTTGAGCGAGGACTCGGTGCCGTATCCCGGCTGCCCTCCGTTCACGAAGTCGAAGGCGACGTCGGGGTAGCGCGCAGCGATCTTCCGCACCACCAGCGCGGGCCAGGTCGCGTCGTTGCTCGACACCTCGGCGCAGAAGGTGGTGGACCCGCCCAGGAAGGCCAGCCGGACCCGGTTGGACGGCTTCGGCATGGCGAGCTCGGGATTCCGGAACCCACGCGAGTCGGTCCGGACGTGCCCGTTGTCCATGTTCGGCTTGGCGATGCGGAGACCGGTGGCCGGATCGGTGACCAGCTCCACCGCCTCGGCCTTGCTCGTCCCGTAGCGCAGCCATTGGCGCACGCGGACCGCGCCTTCCAGAAGGAGCAGGGCGAACAGGACGGAGAGGCCGAGAGCGATGAGACGTACGGCGAGACCGGGGCGGCGGCGGTAGGCTGGGGCTGGCTCTTGTGACGAGGCCGGGGGGGTCGGTTGAGACGCCATCGCGCGGCATGGTATCATTTCCGCCTTCTCATGACCCGAATTCTAGGCATCTCGGCCTTCTATCACGACTCCGCCGCCGCCCTCATCGTGGACGGCGAGATCGTGGCGGCCGCCCAGGAAGAGCGCTTCACGCGCAAGAAGCACGACCCGGAGTTCCCGGTTCGCGCGGTCGAGTACTGCCTGCGCGAGGCGGGGATCACGGCCGGCCAGCTCGACTACGTCGGCTTCTACGACAAGCCGATCCTCAAGTTCGACCGCCTGCTGGAAACCTACCTCGCCTACGCCCCCTCCGGCTTCCGGTCCTTCCTCCAGGCGATGCCGGTCTGGCTGCGGAAGAAGCTCTACCTGAAGCGCGAGCTGAACCGCGGGCTGGGCGGCGGATACCGGAAGCGCTACGTCTTCACCGAGCACCACGAGTCGCACGCCGCGAGCGCCTTCTTCCCCTCCCCGTACGAAGAGGCGGCCATCCTCACCCTGGACGGCGTGGGCGAGTGGGCCACCGCGAGCTACGGCTACGGCCGCGGAAACAAGATCCATCTCACGCACGAGCTGCGCTTCCCGCACTCGCTCGGGCTTCTCTACTCCGCGTTCACCTACTTCTGCGGCTTCCGCGTCAATTCCGGCGAGTACAAGCTGATGGGGCTGGCCCCCTACGGCGAGCCGAAGTACGCCGACTTCATCCGGACGAAGATGATCGACCTCAAGGAGGACGGCTCCTTCCGGATGGACCTGTCGTACTTCAACTACTGCCAGGGCCTGACCATGACGTCGAAGAAGTTCGACCAGGCCTTCGGCGGTCCGCCGCGGAAGCCCGAGAGTCCGCTCACGCAGCGCGAGATGGACCTGGCCGCCTCGATCCAGCGCGTCACCGAGGAGATCATGATGCGCTGCGCGCGCCATCTCCATCGCGAGACGGGGATGAAGAACCTCTGTCTCGCGGGCGGCGTCGCGCTGAACTGCGTCGGGAACGGGAAGATCCTCCGCGACGGCCCCTTCGAGAACATCTGGATCCAGCCTGCCGCCGGCGACGCGGGCGGTGCCCTGGGCGTCGCACTCTTCATCGAGCACCAGCTCCTGGACCGCCCGCGCCGCGTGGAGCGGCTGGACCGCCAGCGCGGATCGCTGCTGGGTCCGAGGTTCGACTCCCAGGAGGTGCGCGCGTTCCTCGATCGGGTGGGGGCCAAGTACCGCCGCATCGAGAACGACGACGAGCTGTGCGGCTACGTCGCGGGCCAGATCGCCTCGGAGAAGGTGGTCGGATGGTGCCAGGGGCGGATGGAGTTCGGCCCCCGCGCGCTCGGCAGCCGGAGCATCCTGGGCGACGCCCGCAGCGAGCAGATGCAGAAAGTCATGAACGTGAAGATCAAGTTCCGCGAGTCGTTCCGCCCGTTCGCGCCCTCGGTGCTGCAGGAGCGCGTGGCGGAGTTCTTCGAGGTGCGTCCCGAGGAGCCGAGCCCCTACATGCTGCTCACCTCCCCGGTGCGGGAGACGATCCGCCTCAAGACCAACGGCGACGGGCTGACCGGGATCGACAAGCTCAAGGTGAAGCGCTCGAGCGTCCCCGCGATCACCCACGTCGACTACTCGGCGCGCATGCAGACCGTGGACAAGGACCGCCACGGCCGATACTACAAGCTGCTCAAGAGCTTCGAGGCCGAGACCGGCTGCCCCGTCATCATCAACACGTCCTTCAACGTGCGCGGCGAGCCGATCGTCTGCCGCCCGGAAGAGGCGTATCGCTGCTTCCTCGCGACCAACATGGACGTGCTGGTCCTGGAGGATTGCGTGCTCCACAAGGAGGACCAGCCCGAGAGCGCCAAGCCGAAGGTCGAGGAATACCTGGCGCAGTTCAAGCTGGACTGACCATGAGCATGATCGAGATCAACCGGAACCCCAGCCCCAAGGACCTCCGGGTCTTCGGACTGCTGCTGATCGTCTTCACGGCGCTGCTCGGCGCGATGTTCCTCTGGCGCACCCATTCGATGCCGGTGGCGCGGAACGTGTGGTACGCCGGCGGCGCGCTCAGCGCCCTCTACTTCGTGCTGCCGCCGCTCCGGAAGCCGATCTTCCTGGGCTGGACCTACGCGACGTTCCCGATCGGCTTCGTGATCTCGCACGTCATTCTCGGCTTCGTCTACTTCGTGGTGTTCACCCTGGTGGGTCTGGTGATGCGGCTGGTCGGGTACGATCCGATGCAGCGGAAGCTGGATCCCTCGGCCAAGTCCTACTGGGTCGCGCACGATCCCGGCACCAGCGTCGAGCGCTACTTCCGCCAATCCTGAGACCGGAGACCATGAGCGAACCAACGAACGGAGAAGGCGGGCGCGAGTTCGACCGCATGGCGTCGGCGAAGTCCGGAAACCTCTTCGGCGAGGTCTGGGCCTTCCTGGGCCACAACAAGAAGTGGTGGCTCCTGCCGCTGATCGTCGTCCTGGTGCTGGTGGGCGCCCTGATCGTGCTGAGCACGACCGCCGTGGCGCCGTTCATCTACACGCTGTTCTAGAACCGCGCCCCCCCCCGCTTCGTACGGGGCGTCGCGGCCGACTAGGGGGCTCCCTCCCGCCCGCGGATCACGGCCAGCGCCTGGCGCACCGCGCCCAGGTGATAGGCCGTGTGGGCCAGGACCGCCATCGACTCCCCCACCGTGTCGTCCCGCTCCCACGTCTCGGGCGCCTCCAGAAGCTTCCGCAAGCCCGCCAGCTCTCCGCGCAGCTCTTCCGTGATCGCGCGCCACTCCTCGGCCGAGACCGGCCGATCCTGCTCCCAGATCTCCCGCCAGTTCAGCTTGCCCAGCGTCTCCCCGCGCAGCGCCTGCTGCAGCACCCGCAGGTAGTAGGACACGTGCTTCACGTGGGCGGCGACGCTGCCCGAACCGGCCGTCGCGCGCTCCGACGCCTCCGCCGGCGAGACGCCCGCGAGCGTCTCGAAGAACGAAGTCCCCTTGTCGAGGTAAATCCCATGCACCTGGTCGAAGGTCTCCTCGAGGAAGGTGTGGATCTCTTTCTGGAACCGGTCGGTGGTGGTCTGCGGGTTCATCGTGGATCTCCTCATTTCGGGCGAACGGGGACACGAGGTCGAGCGTAACCCTTCACGACCGCCGCATCAGCACCCGAAACCCGCCCCGATCGAAGCGCGGCAGGTACGCCCCGGAAGCGATGACGCGTGCGGTGAGCGCGTTCACCTGCGCGGTCGAGAACGGCCACGCCGTCGTGTCGGTTCGCAGGAGCACGTACTCCGCCGTGAGCGAATCGCCCGGCATCAGCACGGCCTTGGGCTGCCCGTACGGCAGGACGGGATACAGCGTGGGCATCGCCTGCACCGAAGCGCGCGGCGGAATGCGTCGGATCTCGCTCAGGACGGCACCCCGCTCCGGAGGAATGGGCAGGATGGTGAAATGGGCGACATTGAGGACGAGCGCGATCGCCGCGAGAACCGGAGCGAGGACGGCGCCCCCCGCCTCGCTCCCCGGCCTCGGCGAGCTCCGGGCTCCGTGGAGCGCCCCGACCCCGCGCGCCGCGGCCAGTCCCGCGAACGCGAGAAGCGGCAGTCCGTAGTAGAGGCCGAGGGTGGCCTGCGGGCGCGAGCTGGAGGTCGCGCCCAGGACCCATGGGATGACCACGAGCAGCCATCCCCACCGCGTGAAGAAGGGGGTGAAGGCCAGGCGGTAGAAGAAGAGAAGATACGTGGGCGCGGCGAGGGCCAGGAGGACCGCCGCGGGACGGCTCGCCATGCCACCCAGGACTCCGGAGACCCCCTGGCCCCAATGCTCCCAGCGGGACAGGAATCGATATTCCGGCGAGGCTCCGCCGAGCTTCGGGCTGATGAGGAACACCACGGCGAGGACCCACGCCGCACCGGCCGCCGCGGTCAGCGCGCCGCGCAGGCGCCGCTTCTCCGCCACGAACAGGAACGCTCCCATCCCGACCAGGTAGAGCCCGACGTCCTCCTTGACCGCCAGAGCCGCGACGACCAGCGCCGCGTAGAGCCAGCCCGGCCCGCGACGATGCGCCGCGTAGAGCGCGAAAACCAGGAACGGCAGGAAGGACTCGACGTGGAAGCCGTAGTCGAGCGCCGCCGTCGTGATCGGGCTAGCCAGGTAGACGACGCACGCGAGATTCCGCGTCGCCCGCGGAAGGTCCAACGCGTCGAGCAGCGAGCGCAGCGGGAGCACGGCGGCCGCGAGGAGGAGCGCGTTCAGCGCCACCAGGAGCCACGGGCTTGGGATGAGCGCGTGCAGCGGGACCAGCGCGGCCAGGATCGGCGAGAAGTGCTCGGTCAGGTAGCTCCGGCCCAGGACGGGGCTGTAGAGGAAGCGGCCGTGGTGCGACCACCAGAGGCTCTCGTCGAACATCGAGAAGTCGTGGGAAAAGGTGTGAAAGGAGAGGTGCAGGCGAAACGAGACCAGGAGGTAGAGCGCGAGCGCGAGGACCGTCATGCCGCTGAAGAAGGCGCCCGATTCCAAGATCGAGCCCGCGCGCCCGATCGCGCGGCGCCACGCGTCGCGGGGCCGGTCGTGAGCCGTGACGAACAGGGCCAGCGCGACCCAGAGCGCCCAGGTCGGCTCGCGAAAGCGGGTGAGCGGCACGCCCAGCGACGCGGGGATGCCCAGCGTGATCGCGACGAGGAGGAGAAGAGCGGCCGCCGCGAGCGCCAGCGCGAGAACGCGGACCGCGCGCAGCGCCACGCTAGGCGGCTGGCTCCTTCTTGATCTTGGCCGAGTAGATCTGCCAGGTGCGCTGCTTGGCCGTGGCGCCGTCGACGACGCTTCGCCGGAGGGTGATCGTGCCGGAGAATGCCTCGCGCGCTCCCTTCACGGTCGTGGCGACGAGATGGACCGGCACGTCCACGTAGCGGGATCCCGCCGCGGCCCCCATCGGCCCCGGCGTACCGATCGTGGCGTCCACCGACTTGGTCTGCGCGTAGCCGTTCAGGAACTCGATCATGCTCTTGCCGCTGGCGGCGCCGTCCGACTCCCACATGCGGTACGCGTTCTGGAACCGCCCCGCGTTGATGGCGTCGTAATAGGCCCGGACGACCGCGACGGCGCGCTCGGGGGCGAACGCCGGATCGTTCTCGCCGAGATCCGCGGTCCCCGCTCCGGGAAGGCCCTGATCGTAGTTCTGGATCATCCACCCGCGACCGGACCTCCAGACGCCGATCTGCACCGGGATCCGTCCGGAGGCGCCCGACGAGTCCGTGCTCGTGCGCTCCACGATCTCCCCGTCCACCAGATAGACCCGCGAGGATTTCCGTTCGACGGTCCCAATCTCGATGTGATCGGGCCATGGGCTGGACGTGAATCTTCCCGCGGCGTGGCGCGGATCGGCGGCCCACTGTTTGAGGAGGGCCGGCGAGACCAGCCCGCCGTACTGCGCCTGCATCGCTCGGGCGCGCGCGCTGTCGGGCGCGAGCAGTGAGACCTGGTTCAGCCGGGTGCCGAACGTGAGCACCAGATGGCGCACGGCGACGGAATCGGCCCGCGCGACCGCGACCGAGTCGGGCTTGGACGCGTTCCCGGGGCCGGAGCGCTGGCAGGCGGGAGTGAACAGAAGAACGGCCGCCGAGAGAACGGCTGCAGCGACCCCGGAGATCGTCGGATTCGAATGCGTCATGATGATTCGCCCTCAGCCCCAGTCGAAAATCAGGTGGGAGAGTATAGCCCGGGCGCCTCGCGCGCCAGTATCCTGTCCGCCGTGACCTCCTATGTGGCGCTCCTCCGGGCCGTCAACCTCGCCGGGCGCAACAAGGTCGGGATGGCCGACCTGCGCGCCGCAGCCGAGTCGTTGGGCTACGCCGAGCCGCGAACGCTGCTCCAGAGCGGCAATCTCCTGCTTCGCGGCCCCGCCCGGCCGGACCCGGTCCTGGAGCGCAACCTCCGCGACGCCGCAAGGAAGAAGCTGGGCATGGAGATCGATTTCTTCGTGCGCTCCGCCGCCGAGTGGCAGGCGCTGGTCGCGGAGAACCCCTTCCCGCGCGAGGCGAAGAGCGATCCGGGCCATCTCGTCGCGATCGCACTCACCGGCGCGCCCGGCCGCGCGGAGCTCAAGGCGCTGGAGCAGGCGATCCAGGGCCGCGAGCGCATCCGCCTGTCCGGCCGCACGGCGTACGCCTTCTACCCCGATGGCATCGGACGATCGAAGCTCACGATGGCGCTGATCGAGAAGAAGCTGGGCGTTCGCGGCACGGGCAGGAATTGGAATACGGTACTGAAGCTCGCCGCGTTATTGAACGAATGAAGGATCGCCAAGGCGAACGACAGGTGTCGCGACTCTCACACGCGCCAGCGGCGGTGAAAGAGCTACATCTTCTCCAGCTCGAGATTGCCGTCCACGAACTTGACCTGGAAGCGGAAGCGATCGATCCGCCACTTCCCCCACGCGCAGGTCAGATGGAAATCGTACGTGCCCACGAACACGCGCGTGTTCTTTCCCGAGAAATTCGGGCGGTAGTGATAGGCGATGCCGTAGCACGTGGCTTCCGCCTCATCGCCCTGGACGCGCACCCGGAAATTCCCCACCTGATGGTGGATCGCCTCGATCGGCGCAAGCCCCTGCTTCCACCCCTCGACGATCGAGTCCGCGGACACCGAAGCGGGCGGCGTGCCTGTCAGGCTCGACATGTCGAAGAGCACGTCGTCCGCAAGACAGGCCCGCACTCCCGCCCAGTCCTTCTCGTCGGTGGCGATGAACAGGGCCGTGATCGCATCCTCGACCTCGAGCCGCTCGCCCGGGGTGGTCGGATCGACCGTGGGTTCTGCGCTTCCCACGTTATCCGTTCCTCCGAACCTCGAACGTCACCGAGCCGGTCGTGCGCCCCAGGATCACGCCGATCCTCCAGGTCCCGGGCTTTCCCTCGGACGTGACGAACGAGCCCTGCTCGCGCAGGCTCTTCGAATGCACCAGCCGGCCCGCCGCGTCGCGCACTTCCAGGGTGGCCACCCCGCCGGTGACGCTGGAAGCCTGGCGCACGGTGGCCTTCCCGGCCGGGTTCTCCCACCGGTAGTCCATCCGGTGCGAGAAGTTCTCCACCGAGCCGATGTGGAGGCTGAAGTTGCCCGGATCGTTCATGACGGTCAGGTCGCGCGCGACCTGGTGGGTGGCCGCGCAACCGGTGAGGAGCAGCGCGATCGCGACGATGACGAGACGTTTCACGAGATCTCCTTGGCCTGGGCGCGCCCGAAGTGGTCCTCGACGCGCGCCTTCACGTGCTCCCAGAGAGCGGGGCACGCGGCTCCGATCGCCTGGTTGACGGCGAGCACCTGTTCCAGAGCGATGCCGTTCTCCCGCCACGTGCGGCCGCCGTCGTGGAGATTGTGGAGCACCGGCATCAACCGGTCCACGGCGTAGGCAAAGCGCGCCTCCGCGGTCTCGCGCGCCTCGAACTCCTCCCAGCAAGCCAGGAGGAGCGCGCCCTGCGGATCGGGGAGGAGCCCGAACACGCGCGTTGCCGCCCGGCGCTCTTCCGCCGGCGCACCCGGTGCTCGCCCGTAAACGATGGTGTCTCCGGCGTCGATCTCCGGCACGTCGTGCACGAGCAGAAGCTCGGTTACGCGCGCCGCCTCCACGGGCGGATCGGCGTAGGGAGCCAGGGAGAGGGCGAGCAGCGCGACGTGCCAGCTGTGCTCGGCACTGTTCTCACGGCGGTCCAGGCTCGACGGGCGCGTCCTGCGCAGAATGCTCTTCAGCTTGTCCAGCTCGAGCGCGAAGGCGAGGACGCGGTCGAGATCGGCGGAAGCGGGGGTAACGGGCATTGAGGCTACCGACCCGAACCCGTACCCGAACCTGAGCCCGTCGGTGGGGCCGATGCCGCCTTGTGCGCCTGCCAGGTCAGGTAGCTCTTGAACGCATCCGGCTGCCCGGGCGGCGCCACTTCGAAGGAGCCGGCGAGCGTCCCGTCCGGCTGGAGCATGTAGGTGAGGCGGTACCGCGGCTCCTTCTCGATCAGATCGCTCAGGAATAGCGCCCTTCCCTGCCCCGCCGGTATCACGACATAACGGATGGCGTGCCCCTCGCTGTCGTAATAGTCCGCGCGAGCCACGTTCCCGACCGGATAGATGACCATCAGATCCTCGTGGCGCACGGCCGGCTTGCCGTCGGCGGCCGGATAGTCGGCAGAGTTGTTCCGGATCATCACCTGGTCTTGAAGACCGAGCGCGAAGACGGTGCGCCCCGAGCTCTGATTCGGCCCCGGCGCGTCCCACGTGCCAAGAAGGAACGAGAGCGGCTCGAGCACGCGCGGCGGAGCGCTGCTTGCCGGATGAGCCGCGAGTGCCACAAAGAGTGCGGACGCCACGATCGCGATGCGTCTCAAAGGCGGGCTCCTTCTCCTGGTTTCGATGGGACTGTGTCCTCTTGTGGATCTGGCGGAGGGGGTAGGATTCGAACCCACGGTGCCTTGCGGCACAGCGGTTTTCAAGACCGCCACCTTAAGCCACTCGGTCACCCCTCCACCGGCATGGAGCATCACAGGTTAGGTGGCTGGAGCAGGTAGAGCAAGCGGTCTAGTATTCTCCGGTCATGGCCAATGTGCGCAGCCGCTGGAGTGCCCTGGTCTCTGCGGCGATCGCCCTCTCGCTGCAAAGCGTTCCGGGATCCGCTTCCTGCTCGCCGACCACCCAGCACTCCACCATCCGAGTCATGACGTTCAATGTGCTCCACGAGCCGTTACGCCAGGTGCTCGGCACGTGGGCCGGGACGTCGACGTGCGTCGGGAATCGGTCCGCCTGCAAGGACGAGAACGTGGTCTATCGCTTTGCTCCGATCGATGGCACGTCGTCCAGGGTTCGATTGTTCGCGGACAAGGTCATCGAAGGGAAGCGGGTGCCGATGGGCGCGCTCGACTTCACGACATCGAAGGACCGCCTCTCGTGCGAGTTCAAGCGAGGGTCGGCACACGGGCTCTGGGAGTTCACGGTCTCGGGCGACTCGATCGTGGGGACCCTGGTGCTGCTGCCCGGTCGTGACCTGGCGCGGCGCGTCCGCGTTCACCGGGTGGCTGAGGGCTCGGTTCCTCCGGCGCCCGCGGACTAGACTGGGTTTCCACCAGATGTCGTGGCGGCTCGCCGAGGGCTCATCCGGGCTCGGAATCCATGGCCTTCTTCATGGCGGCCATGCCCGCCTCCATCATCGGGCCGATCTTGCCGGCGGCTTCGTCGGGGAGAAAATCGGCGATCCAGACCACCCGGCTCCCGCCGTCCTCGGCAAAGACCTGGACGCTGGCGTTGTAGTGCTTCAGGTCGCTCCCCTGGGCGCCCCACACGAGACGTCGCGCCTGCTCGTCGACCGCGACGATCGGCTCCCGGACCTTCATGCCGTTCGCAAACGTGACGACTCGGGCGCCAGGCTCCAAACGCGTGTCGACGACAAATCCCGGAACGAGCCTGGTATGGAGCGCGCCGATATCGCGGATGGCATCCCACACGCGATCGGATGGAGCACTTGTCATGATTTCTTTTCGAATGGATGACATGGATGGACTCCTTCACCAGGGCAGCGGCCTGGTCCTGGGCCAGGGCCAGGGCCTCGGTCACCCCTCACCGACGTTCAGGATAACAGAGGGCTGCGCGCATGAACGTTGGGCTATGATTTCCCCATGCGACCCTCCCTCAGTGCTCCACGAATGAAGACCCACGCCGTCGTCGGACTTCTCGTCCTCGGACTTCTCGGGTGCGCCTCAGGGTCCAAGCATGTTGCCGTGACCGGCGACGCCCCGACCCTCGCCGAGGCCCGACGCGGCATCGAGGAGGGATACCGGCGGAATCGTGCCGCGTTCCTGGCGAAGGACGTCAAGGCGGTGATGGCGCTTCGCACGGACGATTTCTACGCGATCGGGCCGGATGGGACGCGACGCGATCGCGCCGCGATGGAGACCTATACCGTCGGCCTCCTGAACGGGATCAAGCGCTGGATCAAGATCGAGTTCAGCGTCGACAGCCTCGCCCTGGACGGGCGGGAGGCGGACGCGACCCTCAAGCAGCACCTGGTCCGAATGGCGCTCCGGCCCGACCAGAAGGTCCATCGCGTCGAGACCTGGGTGACGCAGCGCGAGCGATGGCGCTGGACGGCCGACGGGTGGAAGCTCGCGAGGGTGGATCAGGTTCGAGATCAAAAGCGGCTGGTCGACGGGAGGCCGGACTAGCCCCTTTCGATTTCCGCCGGTGCGAAGGAGGAACGAGCCATGGTTCCCTGGAAGCTCCGACAGCTGGCCGCGCTCCCCCTCGTCGCTGCCTTGACGCTCCTCGCCGCCTGCGGCAAGGACAACCCGGCAAGGCCGGCTCCCGCGAGCGGCCCCTCCGAGCCGCCGGTCACGACCGCCACCGTCGCGGACTCGCTCCAGTTCACGGTCGGCGGCTCGGCCATCGCGATGGGAACGGCGCCGCTCGTCTGCTGCGGCCTCTACGATCCCAGCTTCGTGAACGAGCGCGCCATGAGGGTCGTGTTCTACGACCCCGCGAACCAGAAGGCGGGCTGGCAGCTTCTGATCCTGATCGACCGCGCCCAGCAGGGGGAAGTCGCCGTCCTGCCGACCCCGGTCGTGGCGCCAAGCAAGGTCCCGCGCATCTCGATGTTCGTTCCGACGCTGGGCAACGAGTACAACAGCGACACCGACGGATCTTCGGGGACCATCACCGTCCACTCGTTCCACTGCAGCGGCAGCGCGATCGAGGTCTACTTCAGCATCGACGCGACCCTGCACAGCGAATTCTGGGACGGCGGCTCGATTGAGGTTCAGGGCGCGTTCCGGGGGACGTTTCCGCCGCAAGCGTGCGAGTAATCCCGGCGTGGCGGGCGGAGGTGCATCGTGCCGCCGCGCTCGGCTACTTTTCCGTCGAGCCGCCCTTCGAGAGTCCCGTCGCGATCCGTCCCTGCGCTCGGATTGCGTCCTCGAGGTCTTCCAGGTGGAATCCGAGCGCGTAGGCGAGCGCTCCCCACGAGAACCCCTCGGCGCGCAGGGACCCCAGGTCGTCGAGGTCGATCGCGCGCTTCGAATCCGAAAGGAGCGTGCGCGCCACGACCAGCTCGCCCCAGCTGAAACCCCGGTCGCTCTTCACGTCGAGCAGGGCGTCGAGCGTGATGCCGAATTGCGAGGCGAGCTTCGTCGCGATCCGCGCCTGCCCCGTGGCGGCCACGTCGCGGTTCACGCGTTCCACGGTCGCGGCGATCCGCTTGTCGGTGTCCTTACGAAGATCGATCGGCATCGAGCCCGCGCGATCGCGAACTTCCGACAGGCTGACGCGGTGCGGCTCGGCCCCCGGATCGGGCTCGTCTACGGCCCATGCGGGCTCGGCGATGCCAACGCCCACGCACACCAGCAGGAGCATCCCACCGACAGCCGATATCGTCCGATCGCTCATGGGCAGCCTCCTCGTAAGGTGCCCAGGATGTATCGGTCAAATTCGAGGAAGACTTAACGAGAACGTGGGGGGGGGTACACCGCCTCAGCCGGGCTGCGTTGTCCGAGGCACGCCTTGGCACCGTGCCGGGCAGCCCGGCCAGTCCGTGCCTCGATACCGCCCGAGCAGCGTGCCGACGGCGACGAGCGCTCGGAACAGCACCGCCTGAACCGGCCGCGGCATGAGGAGCACGGCCTGGGTCTGCCGGTGACGCAGAGCCAGATGGGCCATGTAGAAGGGCGAGGGGCGTCCGGACGGGCCGGCGTTCAAGATCTCGAAGATGGCCTGCAGGTACCGATCCAGGTCCACCAGGGGCCCGGCATAGCCTTCGAAAATGAGCGCTTCGTCGCCGGCATTCCACCAGCGGTGCGCCGACCCGCGCGGAAAAGCGCCGCTCTCGCCGGGGCCTGACGACAGTCGGCGACCGTCGACCACCGCGGAGAGCACGCCGGAGATCACGCTTCCCTCCTCGTCCTCCGCGAAGTGAATGTGCATTGGCGGCCCTTCGCGATGCGGAGGAAGGGAGCCCTTCAGCTCGAGCCACGTCTCCCCCCCGCGCACGACCGTCCTGAGGGCCAGCACCTCGCCGGTGTGTCGGTTCTCTAAGACCAGCGGCTCGGACATGGCCGCGAGTGTAGCGAGGGGCGCCCCCCGTCGCTACAGTTCAGCGCCCTGCGCGCCGATATCATGGGATGCTCCATTTCTCCCGCCGCGCCCCCTTATGGCTCCTCGTGGCGATGGCGCTCGGCGCCCCCGCGCTGGCGGAATCCGCGCGCGTGCCGGGCACCGGCGTCAGCCTGGTTCCTCCCGGCGGATTCGTGCCGGCCGAGCAGTTCTCCGGCTTTCAGAACCCCGCCGCCGGGGCGTCGATCGTCGTCACCGAGATCGCCGGACCGGTCTCCGAGGTCCGCCGCGGGATGACCCGAAGCGGCTTGGCGTCGCGCGGGATGGAGTTGATCGAATCGAGCACCGTGACCGTCGGAGGGCAGGAGGCGCTGCTCCTGCACGTGAGCCAGCGGTCCCGGGACGTGGATTTCTTCAAGTGGATGCTGGTGGGCGGCTCCGAAGCGCGCACGTTCATGGTCGTCGGAACGTTTCCGGCCGAGGAGTCGGCCTTGAGCGATCCCATCCGTACGTCGCTCCTCACGACGGTGTGGGGGAACGCCCCGCGTACGAACCTCCTCGAGGGCCTGGCCTTCAGCGTGCAGTCCACGCCCCGGATGCGATTCGCGGAGCGGATGGGAAACCTTCTGATCCTCACCGAGACGGGACGGCTCGCTCCGGGCAGGCCGGACGTCGCGATCCTCATCGTGGGAAGCTCGCTGAGCGACGTCGAGATCGGCGACCTGGGGCGCTACTCCCGGGAGCGCCTGCTGCAGACCGATCGCATGAAGGGCCTCAGCGTCCGAAGCGGCGCCGCCGTCCGGATCGACAGCCTGGATGGTTACGAAGTGATCGCCGACGGCCGTGATGCCAAGAGCGGACGGCCCGTGGGCGTCTATCAGCTCCTCTTGCGCGACGGGAAGACGTACCACATCGCGCAGGGCTTCGCGCCCAAGGCCAGGATGGAGACGATGCTGCCCGTGTTCCGGAAGGTGACCGGCTCGTTTCAGCGGACACCCCAGCAACCCTCCGAGGAGCGCCGCCCTCGGATCACGCAGTAGGGCTACTCGGGGAGGACGGAGCGCCAGTCCACGCCGGCCGCTTCCGCGATGTCGCGAAGACCGTCGGCGTTCAGGCTCCAGATCTGCTCGGGATCCTCGAGGAGCGGCGCCACGTCCCAGCCGGCCTCCTCGCCCCACGCCTCGGCGGAGCTGCCCGACGCCTGCACCGCCGAGGCGACGGCCGCGGAGAACTCCGCGAAGGTGATCCGCCGCGAGGGCCTCGGCGCGGTCTCCCCTTCCAGGAGGGCGAGCGAGCGCAGCCCGACGATGCGCGCGAGCTTCTGGAGCTGGGCGAGCGAGATCGAGTCCCACACGTCGTTCTCGAACATCTCCAGATCGCGATAGTGGGCAAAGGGCAGCCCGGTCCGATCGGCGACCTCGCCGAGATCGAGGCCGGCGCGCTCGCGCGCGGCGGCCAGGCGCTCACTGGGGGTGGAGGACATCGCGCCCAGCATAGCAGGTCGTCCCCTCGGGCCGTGGTCTACCGCGCGGACAGCTCCGCGATCTTGGCGCGGATCGCGTCCCGCTTCGGATACTCCGGCGCCAGCCGCAGCACCTCTCCGAAGTAGCGGACCGCGTCCTCCTTCTTCCCCATCGTCTCCGAGCTGGTTCCCATCTGGAGATAGACGTCGGGCATGGACATGCGGCTGTGCGGCGTGAATCGCAGCTCGCCCGAGGCGATCCGCTGGTAGAGGGCCATCGCCTCCGGGACCCTCCCGCTCATCTGCAGGGAGAGCGCGAGATGGAAGACCGCGTCCGCCTCGCGCGGCGATTCCCGGCTGGCCCGTCGGTACCACTCCGCCGCTCTGGCGTAATTCCCCGCGAGATACTCCATGGTCCCGACCTCGAAATAGGCGTCCGTGGCGGGCTGGTTGAACTCGCGATACATCGCGAGCGCGCGGTCGTAGGCCTGGCGGGCGGCGTCGGCGTGCCCCAGCTTCTCCTCGGCCACGCCGATCCGGAACGTCGCGAGCGGAGCGAACCAGGTTCGCCCCGCGGCGACCGGCCGAAGCCGGGACAGGGCGTCCTGGTAGCGCCCCGCGACCAGGTCCAGCCGCGCGAGCCGCATCATGCTGTGCTCGTCCTCGCCGCCGCTCAGGCTGTCGGCCAGGGTCTCCAGCCGCGCCGCCTCGGCCCGATTGCCCTGCGCGTCGTACGCGCGGCGAAGCGCCACGAGCGGTCCCGGGTCGGGCAGCCGCACCGAGGCGCTCGCCACGGCCGCCGCGGTCACCGGGCCCGAGCCGGGCAGATCGAGCTGCCGGCGCAGCACGTCGCTCCAGAGGGCGAGGTCGCTGCCCCAGACGCCGATCCGCGCCACGGTGAGCGCCGCGTAGAGCACGACGATCAAGGTCGCGGCCCAGGCGAGGCCTCGACGGAGCCCGGCGCGGCGCGGATCCACGCGCGCTCCCTTCACCTGGTACAGCGATGCCGCCACGGCGACCAGCGTGAGCGACGAGCCGATCGTCGGAAAGAGGAGGTAGCGGTCGGTCATCCAGATCCGCAGCGTGTAGTAGACGTTCATGACCGTCGCGAGCGGGAGCGCGTAGAGGGCGATCCCGAACGCGGCCGCCGGGAGCTTGCGGCGCCAGGCCAGGAACCCCACGGCCATCGCCGCGGCCAGCGCGAGGCCCAGGAGGGCGAGCGAGGCCTTCGGCGGCTCGATCCCGGTCGTGTAGATGGCGGAGAGACGGATCGGGAGGAGGGTGTGCCCCACGTAGAGGGCCAGCACTTCCCCGAGTCTCAGGACCCGCTGCCCCAGCGTCAGGGAGAGGTTCACCAGCCCGCTCTGCTTGTCCTGGGCGTAAACCGTCACGAGGGTCATCGCCGCCGTGAGCGCCGCGAACGGAATCTTGTCCAGGACTTGGCGGCGGCCGATCCGCGGCGCGAAGCAGAGGTCGTACGCGAAGAAGAGCGCGGGGAGGATCACCGCATAGCCCTTCGAGAGCATGGCGAGGCCGGCGAGGAGGATCGAGAGCGCGTACGGCCGCCAGCGATTCGCCGTCGCATCGGTGTAGCGAACGTAGGCAAGGAGCGCGAACACGTAGAAGAAGAGACAGACGACGTCCTTGCGCGACGCGAGCCAGGCCACCGACTCGACGTGGACCGCGTGTGCCGCGTAGATCGCCGCGGCCGCGAAGGCCTCGGCGCGCCGGCGCAGGATTCGCGCGAAGAGGAAATAGATCCCCAGCACCCCGCCGGCGTAGAAGAAGAGCTGCGTCAGGTGGAAGCCCGGCACCCACGTGCGCCATACCGCCCGGTCGAGCGCGATCGTCAGCGTCGTGACCGGATGGTAGTTCGAGAAGAAGGGCTGCGTGAGGATGCGGCTCAGGTTGTCGGCGGTAAGCTCCTCCACGCGGGCGTCGCGGAAGAAGTAGATGTTGTCGTCCCAATCGTGGATCGGCGTGCCCAGAGAGCGCGCGTAGACCAGGGCCGTGAGGAGGAGGAGCGCGAGCGGGGCGGCCCAGGGGCGGCGGAACAGCCCCGCGTCAGGCGCGCCGGATCCGGACTTGGGAACCGCCTTGGGATTCCTGGGGGGCTTCCGCATCGCTCAACGTCCCCGGTCCAAGTCCGTCAGGACGCGCGTCGCGGCCTGACCGTCGTGGCCACCGGATCGCTCAGGGGATCGCGGAACAGCGAGTGGCCCCCCACGGCCGTGAGGAACCCGTAGCCTACCAGCGCCAGCACCAGGAACCATGCGAACGCTGTCTGCGGCGCGACCCAAGAGTTGAAATCGAGCGACCAGGCCAGGCTGTCGGCGAGGAGGGAGATCACGAGCGAGACCAGGGTCGCGATGTAGCCGAACCGCAGCGCCATCAACAGGCCGCTGGTCCAGATGACGGCTCCCGCGAGAAGGTCGAATGCCAGCGCCTTGGAGCTCAAGTCGCTCGTGGTGAACAGGAAGCACACGATGGTGGCGATCGCCGCGAGCACGTTGTTCCGCAGCACGAAGCGGAAGATGACCAGAATGGTGTAGAACAGGGTCGCCCGCAGGGCCGCGATCGCCAGCGAAATGCACACGTTGGCCAGCACCGTCGGCGGGTGAGTCATGGTATCGAGAAGAAGGCTGGAGAGCCGTGGCGGATCGATCGGAAGTCCGAAACGCCGCTCCATGAGCTGTACGCCGATCGCGACCAGCGATGCCGCTCCCCCGAAGGCCACGCCGATCAGAACATCCCGTCCGATGATCGGATCCCGCAGCCGGCCCGCGACCAGCCGGGCCCAGGACACGAGCACGCTCGGCCAGAGCCTCCGGACGTACGGCTCGATGGCGAGATAGGCGAGCGCGATCGTGACCCCGTGCACCAGCGCATGGCCGAATGGCGCTCCGTACGTGCCGCCGGTCAGGATCGACAGGAGGCCGATCTCCCGGAGATTCGAGCAGAAGAGATGCACCAAGAGATAGAGCACCGCGGTGGAGATCCCGATGGCCATCGCTCCGCGGAGGTCGCCGCGCTTGGATCGCAGATTGTGGCGGGCGAGGATGATGCTCCCGATGAGTGGGACCACCGCGATCAACAGGACCGCGATCCACATCTGCAAGGTCGGCGGCGGATCGTGGGCCACCGCCGCGAGACGGCCGAGGGGTTGTCCCTGGGCGAACGTCTCCACCCGCACCACGCGGCCGCGCAGGGCGGCGGCCACCAGGGTGGTCTCGGGCGCCGTCGAGTCGGAGAGACGCCAGGCCCTGACCGAGTCGGCCCGGGCCAGGAACGCGGGAGGGGGCGCGGCCGCGACCACGCGATCGGGATCGCGCCCGGCCGCGTCGAGAACGGCGGCGCCCCAATCCGCCATTCGAGGCGGCGCGGCAGCGAGACTGTCGGACCGCAACGTCTCCAGCGCGAGGAGACGTCCCTGCATGTCCAGCAGGGAGGTCGCGCTTCCCGGATAGGCTTGCGGCGGGTCCTGAAGCCCGGCCCGGGGCGAGTGAAGGTCCGACGGCGCGTAGGGCATCGGGCTCCAGCGCTTCCAGAATTGCATCGCCGGGGTCGCGCCAGGCTTCCGCTGGGGCTTCGGCTTGGAGATTCGCGAAGGCCCACCCGCGAGCGTATCGCGTCCGGGCGGAGGGCTCGCCGCCGGCGCGTAGCGCATTCCGTCCGAGGTGTACTTGGCTGGAGCATCCCCCGTGATGCGCGTCAGGATCTCGTCGGCCCGAACCGACAGAACGTCGGGAGGCTTTCCGATTCCTCGAAAGAGAGGGGTCTGAATCGCGGAGACGCCGAGCAGCGAGGCGACCGCGATCAGGACGAGGGCGCCGGCGTAGAGCGGCCGGACGCTCCCCTCGACCCCTGCGTTCGCGACCAATTCGGGTGAGGGCGTCTCCCCCGCCGCCACCGCGGCCGCGAGCGGGTCGCCGCCGGGCAGCGCGCCGAAGACCGCATACGCCGACTGCGGACGACGCGCGGGATCGCGCTCGAGGCACCGGAGAATGACGCGCTCCACGGCGGGATCGACGTCGGCGACCAGGCTGGACGGGGTGCGCGGCGCGCTGTCGCTGTCGGGGCGCGACGAGTCGGGGCGCGGGGTCGCGGCGGTGGCGCGCTTTCCCGTGAACAGCTCGTAGAGCACCAGGCCCAGCTCGAAGATGTCGCTCTGCGCCGTGGCGCTCGCCCCGCGAAGCCGCTCGGGGGCCATGTAGGCCGGCGTGCCCGAGGTTCCCGGATCGGCCGCCAGCTCTTCGGCGGTCCCCGCCAGGCCGAAGTCGGTGATCCGCACGCGGCCGCGGCCGTCGATCATGATGTTGGCGGGCTTGAGGTCGCGGTGGAGGACGCCGTTTTCGTGCGCCGCGCCCAGCCCGAGGCAGAGCTGCCGGGCGATCTCCAGCGCCTTGTCGGAGGTCGGCCTCCCGAGCCGGCGGAGCACCGACGCGAGGTCTTCGCCGTCGACGTACTCCATCACGACGAAGACCTGGCCTCCGGCTTCGGCGATGTCGTAGGTGCGGCAGACATTGGGGTGCGCGATCTGCCGCGCGATCCGCACTTCCTGGCGGAGCCGGGCGAGATCGGAAGCGTTCCGCGCCACCTTCTCCGGAAGGAATTTGAGCGCGACCGACTGGTTCAGTTCCAGGTCGTCGGCCCGATAGACCTCCCCCATCCCGCCGCGGCCCAGCAGCCCGACCACCCGATACCGAGCCCCGAGGCGGGCGCCCGGCTCAAAGCGGCCGTGCACGGACGACGAGCTGTGCGACGAGGGATGCGAGTCGGGCGAGGACTGCGTCGCGCCGGCGGCGGTCATCCCAGCGCCGCACTCCGCGCAGAAGCGGGCCGAGGGTTCGACCTCGCGCTTGCAGGATGGGCAGAGGGGCATCGGGGATGGAGGCTACCCGGCGCGCGCCCCGCGAGGAAGCGCGATTTGCCGCGGACCCCCGCTGCTATGATTCGGGCATGACCGACCCCGTCGGGATGATGCGCCAGCTGCGGGCCTATGCCCTGAGCGCCGCGGCCGAGGATCTGGACCTCGCGCCCACCCAAGCGCGCCCCCGCGTCTGGGGCGCGATCATGGAGTTGGGCTACGCCACCGGCATCGCTACGCTGCTCGCCCTGGCCGACGGAACGACGAGCCTCTACTTCAGCAACGGGGGCGGGGTGATCGGAGCCGGCGAGCACGCCGCCGTGCGCGAGGCGGCGGAGTCGTTCCTGGACGCGGCCGAGGCGCATGCCGCGGCCCTCCCCCCGGTGGAGGCGACGCCCACGCCGCGCATCGGACGCGTGCGGCTCTACGTGCGGACCTTCGAGGGAACGCTTGGAATCGAGGCGACCGACGAGGAGCTGACCCGGAACGAGCACCCCCTGTCGGCCGTCTTTCATGCGGGCCACGCCGTGATCACGGCGATCCGAGAGAACAGCCCCGAGGCCTGACGGTCCGGTTCGGTGCCCCTCCGATAGCCCAGGACGCGAAACGGGCGGGCGCCCGTGAGGGACACCCGCCCGCTCTGCCGCGCCGGACGAAGCCGGTGCGGCGAAACCGCTCCGCCAGGCGGCTAGGCCTTGAGAATGACCAGGTGCTTGATCTTCCGGAACTCGCTCCGGTCGAGAATGTGCAGCTCGACCATGTCCTTCCCCACCTTGGTCAGCGAGTAGCTTCCCGGCGGCTGCGCGCTCAGGATCTGGACCTTCCCCTTCTTCGCGGGGATCTGGATCACGTTCTGCTCGTCCGTGTTCAGCGGAGAGAAGGCGGCCTCCTCGAACTTGCCGGACACCTTGAGGGTCTTGCCCACGCCGAGCACGCCACCGTTGGGCTGCACGACGCCGGCGTTCTTCAGCTCGTCCTTGGTCCCCATGGTGTAGTAGATGGTCGCGAGCTCCTTCTGCCGGGCCAGGAGCTCCTCCTGGTTCCGCTGCAGGGCTTCCTGCTGCCCCTGGATCTCGAACTTGAGGCCCGTCACTCGGGTCCGAAGCGTGTCCACCTGGGTCGAGAGCTGGGCAATCTTGTCCTCGCGGTACTGGACCGATTCCTTGAGCCCTTCGATCATCCGCTTCATGCTCGCCATCCGGATGCCGTTGTGCTTGAGCCTCGCGTCCAGCTGCTCGATGCGCTCCTTGGTTCGCGCGATCGACGCCTTGATGGTCGTGATGCGATCGAGCACCTTTTCGTGAATCGTCTGGCCGTGCAGCTCGATGTCGCCCTGCGTATGATTCTCGCCGATGGCGATGGCGTTCAGGCTGTCCTGGATCGAGACGATCTCGTTGACGGCCTGATCGTACCGCTGCCGCATGGCCTCCTGATCGGCGCTCGCCTGGGCGAGACCGGCCTGCGATTTCTGGTACTTGGAGTAGGTCACCCCGGCGACGCCCAGCAGTGCCAGGCATATGACCGCCAGGACGATGGCCACACTCTTGCGGATCATGGAAATCTCCTCCCCCACAATGGGTCTACGAACCGCGTCGCCCGTGGGCTATTCCAGGTGGGATCGATAGCCGGGGCACTAGGACGGAGCGTGAGCGCGGCAAGAAAAATGCCGGGGAGGGGCTGCGCGGCCGCACCCAGGATGTCGTGGGCTTCCGAAGGCGCTCTCAACACGTCGGTTACCACCTGGCCTCGGGATCCCGCCATCGAAGCTCGCGCGTGCGATCGCGGCCCGGCCCCTGTACCGGCCGGGACGGTAAGTGACCCCACCGACCCGGAAAGGAGAGGTTCCATGAAGACGACCGAATGGCTCTTGGCGCAGCTCGAGAGCGAAGCGCCCCGCACCCGGCGCGCCCTGGAGAACGTGCCCGAGGGGCGTGACGACTGGAAGCCGCACGACAAGTCGATGCCGCTGGGCCGCCTGGCCATGCTGGTGGCCACGATCCCGACCTGGGTCCATCTGATCGTGAACCAGGACGAGCTCGACGTGGCGCCCAAGGCGGGGCATCCGGACCGAAAGCCCCTTCGCACGCGCCGGGAGCTGGTCGAGGCGCACGAGAAGGCGGTGGACGAGGCGCGGCGGGCCCTGCGCGCGACGAGCGACGAGCACCTGAAGACGCCCTGGCGCCTCCTCGCCGGCGGCGACGTGAAGAGCGAAGAGCCGCGCGAGGTCGTTCTCCGGGACACGATGATGCACATGGCGCATCACCGCGGGCAGCTCACGGTCTATCTGCGCTTGAACGACGCGCCCGTGCCCTCGATCTACGGTCCCACGGCCGACGACAAGCAGTTCGCGTAGTCCATCGTCCCGGGTGGAGGGGTACCTCGGAACCGTTTCCGAGGCGTTCGGAAACCGCTACGCTACGGCCGTCTTCGTCGCTTCTCCTCGTCCACCCGGGACCCCAAAAACGTGAAAGCGATCCTGCGCACGCTGGCCTCGCTCGAGCTGTCGATCATCCTCCTCGTCTCCATCGCCGTCGTGATGTCGTTCGGAACGATCATCGAGTCGCTCCGGGGCGCCGAGGCGGCGCGCTTCGTCTACCAGGCCTTCTGGTTCCGGCTGCTCCTGGGGCTCTTTGCCCTGAACGTCGGCATGGCGCTCTGGGAGCGCTGGCCGCAAAACCGCTGGAGGATCGGCTTCCTGATCACGCACGCCTCCCTCCTCCTCATCCTGGTCGGCTCGCTGGTGACGGCGGTCGCGGTCCAGGAGGGTCGGCTCCCGCTCTGGGAGGGCGAGAGCGCCAGCCACTTCTTCTCCGAGGGCCCCGGGCAGCGCGAGGTCCACCGAAGCCTCCCCTTCGCGGTCCGGCTCGACGACTTCCAGATCGACGTCTACCCCGGCACGCAGCGTCCGGCCATGTTCCGGAGCCGCGTCACGGTGCGCGACGCCTCCGGCGCGGAGCTTCCCGCGGTGATCCAGATGAACCATCCGCTCAGCCACGGGGGCTACCGCTTCTTCCAGTCCAGCTACCAGATCCAGGGCGGCCGCGAGATGTCGATCCTCTCCGTGTCCAAGGACCCCGGTCAGCCGATCGTCTTCTGGGGGTACGGGCTCCTCGTGCTGGGCATGCTCGTCGTGCTGTCGACCCGGATCACCCAGCGGCGGAGCGGGATGATGGGGGCGGCGCTCCTCGCGGGACTCCTGGCCCTGGCCGGCACGTCCCAGGCCGCCGACGCGCCCTCGCGGGAGCAGCTCGACAAGATCCGACGGCTTCCGGTGCAGAGCGACGGACGGGCGATGCCGCTCGACACCCAGGCGCGCGACGATGTGCGCACGGTGACGGGAGGCGGAGGATGGAAGGGGCTCGACCCGGTCGCCGTCGTGCTGGGATGGACCACGGATCCGGAGCGGTGGTCGGACGAGCCTGTCGTGCTCCTCGACGGCGACGTGGCGGCCCGGATCGGCCGGGCGTCGGCCAATCGATACGCGAGCTATCACAGCCTCGTCTCCAGCCAGCCGCTCCACGAGGCGGTGCAGGCGGCCATGGCCCGAGAGGAGGGGGGCGGGAAGCCTTCCAAGGCCGACAAGCATCTGCTCCGTGTCAGTGAACGGCTCGAAACGCTCCACGGCTACCTGACGGGACAGGCGATACGGGCGATCCCGGCCGCCGACCCGGTGGCCGCGTGGACCCCGCCCGGCGACCTGAAGACGCTGGAGACCTGGGCCGCGCTGGAGGCGCAGGTGCGCCCCACGGCCCCCTCCCATTACCCCACGACCGCCGCGATCGAGCGGGAGATCCGCTACAACGCCGTCCACCCGGTCCGCGTCGCCTGGATCCTTCTCCTCCCGGCGGCGATCGGCGCTGGGCTCACGCTGGAGAAGAACCGCTGGCGGCTCCGGTGGACCACGGGACTCCTGGTCGTGCTGGGCTTCGCCGTCATGACGTGGGGGATCGCGACGCGCTGGCAGATCGCGGGCCACATCCCCGCCTCGAACATGTACGAGTCGATGCTCTTCCTGGGATGGGGCGTGGGATTCTTTGGCGTCGTGTCGGTGCTGGCCCGGAACCGCATGCTGATCTTCAACGCCGCGGCAATGGCCGCCCTCGTGATGCTGCTGCTCGACCGGCTCCCGATCGATCCCTTCATCCATCCGATCCCCCCGGTCCTCTCGGGGACGCCGTGGCTCGCGATCCACGTGCCGATCATCATGGTGAGCTACTCGGTCTTCGCGATCGCCACCTTCCTCGCGCACCTGGTGCTGGGGGCCGCCATCTTCGCACCCCGTCGCCGGGGGTTGGCCGACCGCTGGAGCGACCTGCTCTACTGGTACCTCGTCGTCGGGTCGATCTTCCTGATCGCGGGAATCCTCACCGGCTCGATCTGGGCCGCCTCGTCGTGGGGACGGTACTGGGGATGGGATCCCAAGGAGGTCTGGTCGCTCGTTGCCTTCCTCGCCTACATGGCGATCCTGCACGCGCGATTCGACGGCCGCCTGGGACCGTACGGGGTCGCGGCCTGGTCGATCGGCGCCTTCTGGACGATCCTCATGACCTATCTCGGGGTGAACTTCGTCCTCGCGTCGGGACTCCACTCCTACGGCTTCGGCAGCTCCGGACTGGTTCGCACGATGGCGGTCATCGGGCTCGTCGAGGCCGCGTTCCTCTTCGCGGGATGGCGCGCGCATCGAAATCTGGCGACGGCCCTGCCGCGGCGGTGAACAAAAGAGTCCCGGACGCCGAAGCGTCCGGGACTCTCGCACGTTGCCGGCAACCGCCGGAGCGCTAGTCGGTGCTCCAGTAGCGGCGGTACGTCATCGGAACCGAGATGACGGCCCGCGGCACGCTGCCCAGTTGGATCGAGATGAACGGCCCCCGCCACGAGTCCGCCCGATACCAGCCGGTGCGATCGGCGAGGTACCAGGAGTCGTTGTAGCGGTAGAGATCGTAGCTCGCGTTGCCCCGCACGTAGTCGATGTCCGTCCCCGGGATCATGTCGTAGCTGGGCTCGACCGTGAAGGTCCGGCCCGAGTTCCAGTAGCGGACGGTCGAGTAGCGATCGTCGTCCCGATCCCGGTCGCGCCAGTCGCGATCACGGTAGCGGTCGCGGTCATCGGTGGACGAGACCCAATCGCGGCGATAGCGCGATGGAATGGTGAGCACCTCGCTCGGGACGCTCGAGGTCCGGATCGTGAGGAACGGCCCGCGCCACGAGGTGGAGCGGTACCACACGCCGTTGTCCATCAGGTACCACGTGCCGTGCAGGCGGTAGAGATCGAAGTCGGCGGCCTGGCGCGCGTACGTCACCGAGCTGTTCGGAATCATGGCCATGCTCGGCTTCCTCGAGAACGTCCGCCCCGAGGCCCAGTAGCCCTCGGGCAGGTCCCGATAGCGCGGATCCCGGCGGTCGACCCGGACCGACACCCAGTTGCGCCGGTACTCCGAGGGCACGGTCGCGATCTCGTTCGGAAGCACGTCGACGTCCAGCGAGGTCCATGGCCCGCGCCAGGAGCCCGCGCGGTACCACCGGCCCTGGTCGTTCAGGTACCACGTGCCTTCGAACTGATAGACGTCGTAATCGGACGCGTCCCGGATGTAGTAGACGTCGGTGTCGCCGACGCGGCGCATCCGCGGCTGCGATGAGAAGTGGTAGTTGCTGTAGCCGGATTCGTAGTCGTCGCGATACGCGACATCGGAGCTCGTCGAGGAGCACCCCGATAGCGAGATGGCCGGGAGCGACGCCAGGAGCGTCACTCCCAGGGTCCAGAGAGCACGTCGGTTCATGGGAGTATGTCCTCCCCGCGTGGCCTCTCCCCCGGCAGGGGTGCGGCGCGCGGTTGTAGGTATGCCGGGTGCGACCGGCGATATCTACAATCGACGGACGCAACTGGCTCTGATCCTGGCGGTTTTGCGGCCCGCCCCAGGCAGCATCTGACCCTTTCAATTCGCGTGCCATGGGGGCTAGACTGCCGCGTCCACCGACGCACAACCCAGGCAGGAGGGTCCGATGGTGCCGATCCCGTCATTGTGGTTGCCGGTGCTCCTTTCCGCCGTCCTCGTGTTCCTCGCAAGCTGGATCGCCCACGCCGTGCTTCCCCATCACCGGAACGACGTCAAGGCCGTCCCCGGCGAGGATGCCCTCCTCGAAGCGCTCCGGAAGCTCGATATTCCTCCGGGCGACTACATGGCGCCCCGCCCCGCGAGCATGGCGGCGATGAGAAGCCCGGAGTTCGTGGAGAAGCGGAAGCGGGGTCCCGTGGTCATCATGACGGTCATGCCCGGGGGTCCTCCGAGCATGGGCAAGGAGCTCCTCCAGTGGTTCCTCTTCACGGTCCTGGTTGGGATCTTCGCCGCCTACATCACCGGCCACGCGGTCGAGGCCGGCGCTCCCTACCTGCGCGTGATGCGGTTCGCGGGCGCGACGGCTTTCTTCTGCTATTCCATCGCGCAGTTCAGCGAATCGATCTGGTACAAGCGGAGCTGGGCGACGACGTTCAAGAACGTGATCGACGGGCTAGTCTACGGTCTCCTGACCGGAGGCGTTTTCGGCTGGCTCTGGCCGCGCTAGCGACCCGCTTCGAGGCGTGACAAGAAGACCCCGGTCGCGGGGCGGACCCGAGAGTCCGCCGCCGCGCCGGGGTTCTGTTTTTCGACGCGATCGATCGATGGCCGCCCGCTACACAGGGAGGCTCCGGTGCCGGTTGTGCGTGATCGCGCGGTAGATCGCGAGCAGCAGGACGGCGCCGATGATCGAGGCGATGATCCCGGCTCCTTCGCCGCGGTCATAGAGGCCCATGGAGCGGCCGATGAATCCCGCGAGAAGGGATCCGGCGATACCGAGGATGATCGTCATCAAGATGCCGCCGCCATCGCGGCCCGGCATGATCAGCTTGGCGAGAGCGCCAATGACCAATCCGATGATGATGGTCCAGAGAATGTTCATGATTAGCTCCTGTCCACCGATCCCTCACGGCCCGGGACGGGGACTCTGTCTTGCCCTCAGTTCACCGCTTTTGTGCACCCGGGCGATCTCCCTGATCGCCGGTGCCGCGGCACCCCCGCGGCTTGTGACCTGATGCCCTTGCAAGCCACGGACCACATGGGCCGGTTCAAACCGATGTGCGGAAGCGGGAAGGGTTTAGCCGTGACCTGACACCTCGGCCCGCGTTTTGAGCCGATTTGTTGGAAGCGGGTTCTTTGTACTCTTGGACCCCGTTTGAAGGTAATCGCGCCGTCACGGCGCGGCGTCGGCGACCCCTCGCGGGCATGCTGCGGATCACCGACGAAAGGGGGTTCCCAACGGCCCGACCTGCATCTAAGATAGGTTCGCTCACACGAGCCCATCCCGTCGTCCATACTCGAAATGCGCAGGTCTCCCATGCGGCTCCTCGTCCTGGCCACACGTATGCTCCTGCTCAGCTCCTTCCTCGCCGCCGGATGCGCCGTGTCCCGACCCGTCGCCCGGCTGGATTCGACGCCGGTTTCCGCCGAGCTCGCGATCCTGCCGACGCCCGTTCCCGACCTGGAAGGAGCTGATATTTCGACCGAGCCCCAGGACGCCCCTGCGCCCAGGCCTCTTCGGGCCCATGCGCGGGGTCAGGTCGGAACCGCTTCCTTCTACGACACCTCGTTCAACGGCCAGACCACGGCCAGCGGGGACACGTACGACGACGCCAAGCTGACCGCGGCCCATCGCACCCTGGGGTTCGGAACACGAGTCCGCGTGACCAACCTCGAGAATCGCCGCTCGATCGTGGTCACCGTGAACGACCGGGGCCCCTTCGTCGGCGGCCGCGTCATCGACCTCTCGCGCCGCGCCGCGCGCGCGCTGGACTTCGTCGAGGACGGCACGACCCGGGTCCGGATCCAGCCTCTCTAGCTGCTATAATCATGGGGTGATGCTCTCGCCCCGCCGTGCCCATTCCAAGCTCGTCGCGCTGGCCCCGGCCCTCGTCCTGGCCCTGGCCGCCGGCGCACCGCCCTCGTTCGCCCTCACCCTGCACGTCGGTCCCGGAAAGTCCTACGCCACCGTCCGCGCCGCGGCCGAAGCCGCGCTGCCCGGGGACGTGGTCCTGATCGACGCCGGGGTCTACGGCGGCGACGTGGCCACCTGGAAATCGGACAACGTCACGGTCCGCGCGGTCGGCGGACGGGCCCACATGAAGGCCGACGGGGCCCAGGAGGGGGGGAAGGCGATCTGGGTGGTGCAGGGACGGAACTTCACCGCGGAGGGGATCGAGTTCTCCGGGGCGAAGGTCCCCGACCAGAACGGCGCCGGCATCCGTTCCGAGACTCCGGGAACGCTGATCCTCCGCGACTGCTACTTCCACGACAACGAAGAGGGCATCCTGGGCGGCGCCGATTCCATGGTCATCGAGAATTGCGTCTTTGACCGGAACGGCCAGGGCGACGGCCGCACCCACAACATCTACGCCTCCGGCCGCTCCTTCACGCTTCGTGGCTCGACCGTGAAGCGCGCGGTGATCGGCCACAACGTGAAGACCCGCGCGAAGAACAACTACATCCTCTACAACCGCATCCTGGATGAGGCGAGCGGCACGACGAGCTACGAGGTGGACGTGCCCGACTGCGGGCGCACCTATCTCATCGGCAACGTGATCGAGCAGGGGCCGAAATCGGAGAACGCCACGATCATCTCGTACGGAGCCGAGAGCGCGTCGAACGTGCAGGACCTGTACGTCGTGAACAACACGATCGTGAACGATCGCCAGGACGGGACGTTCCTCCAGATCCGCGACGGGACCAGGGCGCTCGTGCTGAACAACATCTTCTACGGCCCCGGGACCCCCTGGGCGGGCGGACGCGTGGTGGAGAGCCGGAACTACGTGGATTCGTCCATGCGGAACGGCCCCGGCTTCGCTGATCCGCGCCTGTTCGACTACCGGCTGACCGGGTCCTCCCCCGCCGAGATCGTGGACGCGGGGGGGCCGGTGGGCCTCTCCATCACCGGCTTCGACCTGACCCCCAAGAGCCAGTGCGGCGACGATGCGCGCGTGCGCGCACGTGGCCAGGCCGGCGCGCTGGATATCGGGGCCTTCGAGCGGGAACCCGCGAAGCCCTAGCCCCGCCCCCAGATTCCGAGCGCGCGCCGGACCAGGACGAGCTGTCCGATGTGGTAGGCGTTGTGGTCGGCCACGACGAGGAACTCCCGCAGGTAGGTCTGGCCGGTTCCGTTCGGAACGCGGCCGAAGAGTTCGACGGAGGGGTCGCGGGCCATCGCCGCGAGCGCTTCGAGATCGGCATGGAATGCGGCGACGCTCCGGTCCCACGCGGCGTCCGACTCGGGAGCGGCCGACTTTGGCCAGTAGTCCTCCGGCCACTTCATCTCCCGGTACTTCGGGGCCGTGCAGAACTCGAGGATGTCGCGCTGCGCCAGCCTGAGGTGCTCCAGGAGCTGCCACGGCGAGTGGGGCATTCCCTGCGGTACGGCCCCTCGATGCTTCGGGTCGATTCCGCCGACGGCGGCGTCGAACCCGGCGTGCGCGTCCTCCCAGGCGAGGAGCCGGGCGATCTGCTCGCGAAGCGGAGCGTCCCTGTCCATGGCGCGGATCATAGCACCCCGGCTGGAACGCGCGGCGAGGACGGGGTACCATCCCGCGTCGCGCCCCGACCCGGGGGCCGGCCCGCGGCGGACGTGCCGCAGCATCGGAGGCGACGTGACGACCTCACCGGAACCATCGAGCGCCGGCGGCGACGATCCGCTTCTCGCCTACCGCGACCCCGCATTCCTCGACAGCGAAGCCGCCCGGCCGATCCGGATCATCTCGGAGTACCTGGCCCCCCTGGACGCGTTCTGCCGTGAGTGCGTGAGCGACACCATCGTCTTCTTCGGCTCGGCGCGGATCGCCCCGGACGGCCCCATGGGACGCTATTACGCCGAGGCCCGCGAGCTGGCGCGTCTCGTGACCGAGTGGTCGCAGAGCCTGGAATCCCCGGGCCATCGCTACATCGTCTGCTCCGGCGGGGGGCCCGGGATCATGGAGGCGGCCAACCGCGGCGCCCGGGACGCCGGCGGACGAACCGTCGGCCTCAACATCGGACTCCCTCACGAGCAGCGGCCGAACCCCTACATCACGCCGGAGCTCAGCTTCGAATTCCACTACTTCTTCATGCGCAAGCTCTGGTTCGCGCACCTGGCGCGGGCCATGGTCGTCTTTCCCGGCGGCTTCGGCACCCTGGACGAAACGTTCGAGATGCTCACGCTGTCTCAAACACGAAAGCTCGACCGCTCGCTGCCGGTGTTGCTGTATGGCTCGAGCTACTGGAAGGAGCTGATCCGGTTCGAGGCGCTGGTCCGGTATGGGATGATCGACCGGGGCGACCTCGACCTGTTCGTGTTCGTGGACGACCCGCGCGAGGCGCTCGACATCCTGCGCCAGCGCCTGGGCGAGGAGAAGAAGCCCCCGGCTCCGGCCTTCGCCGACTCGACCACGCCGGAGAGCCCCGTGCCGACACCGCCTCGAGGCCCGCGCCGTTGAGCCGAGTGCCGGCGCATGGTCCCAGACGCCGGGACCGTTCGCAGCGCCAAGCGGCGCCGCGTCGCGCGGGAGAACCCTCGAGCCCGTGGCGGTTCGGCGCCCTGGCGGCCGCGCTCTTCGTCACCGTCCTGGCCGTCTACGCAGGCGCGTTCCGCCACGATTTCGTGCGATGGGACGACCCGACCTACGTGGGGGAGAACCCGCTCGTCCTCGGCCGACAGGCGGGGCCGCTCCTGACCGCGGTCGTGGCTCGGAACTTCCATCCGGTGACGATGCTCTCGCTGGCGCTCAACGCATCACAGCCTCTGTCGCCGCGTCCGTTTCTGGTGACGAACGTTCTCCTGCACGCGCTGAACACGGGACTGGTCTTCTGGCTCGCGCTGCTCCTCCTTCGCCGGAGGGTGCTCCCCGCGTTCTTCGTCGCGCTTCTCTTTGCCGTCCATCCGATGCACGTCGAATCGGTGGCCTGGGTTTCCGAGCGCAAGGACGTGCTCTACTCGCTCTTCTTTCTCTCCGCGGCGATCGCCTACTGGAAGTACCTCGAAACGCGGCGCAGGGCCTGGATTGCCGTCACCTTCGGCCTTTTCCTGCTCTCCTGCTTTTCCAAGGCCGTTGCCGTCGTGTTCCCCGCGGTCATGGTCCTCCTCGACTATTGGAAGCGGCGGAACATCCTGGAGCGGCGCGCGCTGCTCGAGAAAGCCCCGTTTCTCGCGGCCTCCGTCCTCTTCGGTCTGATCGCGGTCGACGTGCAGGCGGGGGGTGACCTCCACGGGATCCTGAAACCGGTGGGCGAGCGGATGCGGGCCCTGCCCGCGACGAATCCCTTCCCGCTCCTCCAGCGCGTGGCGTTTCCGGCCTATGGACATCTCCAGTATCTCGTGAAGCTGTTCGTCCCTCTCCGGCTCAGCGCGTTCTATCGCTACCCCGCCTCGGTCGCGGAGTCCTCTCGACCGGAGTACGCTGCCGGAATCGTGGTGCTTCTGGCGACCGTCGCGGTGTTCCTCGTGAGCGTTCGCCGTTGGCGAATCGTCGCCTTCGGCCTGGGCTGGTACTTCGCGACCCTCCTGCCCGTGATGCAATGGCTCCCCGTGGGCGAGGCGATCATGGCGGATCGGTACACCTACCTTCCCTATTTCGGTCTCTTCCTTATACTGGTCGCCGGCGTCGCCGCCGCGGCCGAGCGGCTCCCGGCACTCCGCGTTCCCCTGTGGTCGGTGTGCGGTCTCTTCGCGTTGTTCCTGATGGCGCGGACCCTGCACCAGGTGGAAACCTGGAAGGACACGGATGCCTTGTGGAGCAACGTGATCCGGAACGACCCGCGCGCCGACAAGGCCTACGCCGCCCGGGCGAACTTCCGCGGACGCGAGGGGCGGGTGGCCGAGGCGCTGAGCGATCTCCAGATCGCCCGAGGCCTGAATCCACGGCGAGGCGAGGTCTACGAGGATCTTGGAAATGCGTACGGCTCGCTGGGACGGCCCGACTCCGCCGTCCTGTTCTTTGGAGAAGCGCTGCGCATCGACCCGACGCTGGGCCACACCTACTACAACCGCGCCATTGCGTACCTGCGTCTGGGCAGGCCCAGGGAAGCGTTGTCCGATCTCGCCCAGGCGGAATCGCTCATGCCCGGCGAGACCGCCTCACTCCACTTTCCGCGCGGCAATGCCTTCCTGAGCCTCGGCGACGACGTGCATGCGGTCGAAGAGTTCGGACGCGCCATCGAGGCGCGCGAGGGAGGTGCCGATGCCTACGCCAACCGGGGCCTGGCCCGCTTGCGCCTCGGTGACAAAGACGGTGCCGGATCCGATTTCCGTGAAGCCCTTCGGATCGATCCCAACCACGCCGAAGCCCAAGCCCAGCTGCTGCGGCTGGCGCCGAAAGCGCCGTGAGGCGCCGTCCATGGTCTGTCTCGTTCCCATCCCCACCCATGAGGAGGTCATGATGCCGACGTTTCGACCGGTAACCGGTCTTCTGATGATGGTCGCCCTGTTCTTCGTCCTCGTCGCTCCGGCTCACGCCGAGATTTCGGGAGGTCTACGCGCCGGATTCAGCAGCAACCCGGATCAGGTGCTGGTAGGCGGGCAGCTCAACATGGACCCGGTGAGCGACCACGTGTACATCGTGCCGAGCGCCGAAGCGGGATTCGGCGACGACGCCTTCACCCTCTCCTTCAACGGCGACGTCCAGTACCGGTTCGACGTGCGCGACTCCAAGGTCCGCCCTTATGCCGGAGGCGGCCTGACGCTGTACTACTTCAACCTGAGCAATGATTTCGGCGGTGGGAGCGACACCAATCTCGGCGTCACGATCCTGGGCGGCATCTTTTTCGGAAGGGAGTCCGGCCATCCGATGTTCGCCGAAGCCAAGGCAGGGCTCACGGACAAAGTGCCGGACTGGAAGTTCATCTTTGGAATCAACTTCTAGAACCGCAGGGCGCGCCATCCACGAGCCGCGGCGGGTTCCCCGTCGCGGCTCAGCGTTTCGGAAGCCAGTTCACGAAGACCGTGGTGACGGGCGCGTCCACCGCGTCCATCGCCCGCCGGATCAGGAACCGCTGTCCGTCCGCGGATACGTCGAAGTAGTGCCCATTCGGATCGAGCTGATCCAAGGTGTAGCGGAAGAGCGGACGAGGCGTTCCCAGGGAGAGCGTCGGTCCCAGCGTGACGTCCACGGCCGTGATGAAACCGGTCGGCGCGACGTAGAAGATCTCGCGGCCGTCCGCGCGCCAGTGCGCGTCCCGGCCCCCCTGATTCGAGACCTGGAGCTTCCCGCCCGAGCCGTCCAGCGGCTGCATGTAGATCTCCCAGCGGCCCGATTCGTTCGAGCTGTAGCTGATCCAGTGCCCGTCCGGTGAGATCGCGGGCTCCACGTCGGCGGCCGGCCCGCTGATGAACGGATACGGCGCGCGTGATCCGTCCAGAGGGAACACCCAGACGTCCCAGGTCGTGGTTGGCTGCCGCGTGAGCCCGATCATGAACCGGCCGTCGCGGGACCAGCCGCAGATGCTGGCGCGGTTGGGAAGGCGGAACCGCAGCGACTCGGCTCCCGCCCCCGAGGCCAGCTTCATGTAGATCCCGGTAGGCGCGATCCGGTCCGATGTGAAGACGATGCGGGAGCCGTCCGGGGACCAGCACGGCGAAAAGTCGTTCCCGGGGTCGAACGTGAGGCGCGTGTTGACGTCGCGAGCGGGATCCACCACCCACACGTCGGCGTTGTCATCGCCGAAGCTGGAGGCGACGCGCCGTCCGTCAGGGGCGACCGACAAGCCGAAATAGTCGCCCGGAGCCCCGAAGGCCTGAAGCACCTTCCCGCTCCGATCGGCCCAGAGGAGCTTCATTTTCCGGCCGGCGGCCCCGCCCCGGAACACGAGCGTCGAGCGGGACGAGGAGAAGTCCGCGTTCGATCCCACGCCCCCTCCCACCGCCACGTCGTCCACCACGGGGAACGGGTCGCCCGTGAACCGGAGCGCTCGCGTGTCGAAGGGCTGGGCCAGGAGCGAACGGTCCCGGGCGAACAGGAGATAGCCGGGCGCCACGTACTCGATTCGTGAGAAGTTGCCGTGCGCCAGGGTTACCACCTTGCTCGATCGGATGTCGCCGACCTTGAGCGTGGTGGCGTCGGGACGGCTGGAGAGTCCCAGGAAGAGGAAATGGCGTCCGTCCGGAAGGAAGTGGGGCCATGCGCTGCCGACCTCGCCGTGGACGTGGTCGATCGTGGTGGCCGCGGTGGGAGTTCCCCCCCCCGCGCTCACCATCCGGATCGAGTCGGTGGGGCTCCCGTCGAAGAGAATGATCCCGTTTCGGTTCCACGTGCCGTCTCCCGCGCTCTGCGAGTCGCAGATCGTCTGGGGCGGCCCGCCCTGAACGACGATCTTGCGGAGCTTCGCTTCCTGCATGAATCCGAGATAGCGGCTGTCGGGAGACCAGAAGGGGCGCCGGGCGCCGTCGGTTCCGGCGAGCGGCTCCGCGGCCAGCGATCCCAGGGGACGGATCCAGATGCACGATCGCCCTGTCGAATCGGAGGCGTTGTACGCCACATAGCGGCCGTCGGGCGAGACCTTGGGCGTATCGTTGAGAATGATCCCTTTCGGCGTCGGCGCGAAGAAGCGGAGCGGCACGGGTTCGGGCGGGCGGTTCATCACGGTGAATCCGCCGAGAAGGAGCGCCGCGGCCAGCCCCGCGCCGGCCAGGGACCAGGCCAGCCGCTCGCGATGCTTCCGCCGCGCCGCGACGGGCGCGGGGATGCCCGCGCGCGAGCCCGCTTCGGCGGCCCACTTGAGATCGAGCAGCACGTCGCGCGCGGTCTGATAGCGGTCGTCCGGGTTCTTCTCCAGGCAGCGCAGGATGACGCGCTCCACCGCGGGCGGGATCACGTCGCGGATCGAGGAGATCGGCGCGGGGGTCTCGCGCAGGATCGCCGCGATCAGGCTGGCCTGGCTCTTCCCCTCGAACGCGCGCCGCCCCGACGCCATCTCGTAGAGCACCGAGCCGAACGAGAAGATGTCGCTCCGCGCGTCGGCCTCCGCCCCCTCGAGCTGCTCGGGAGCCATGTACTGAAACGTCCCGACGATCGTCCCCTCGGCGGTGAGCGGGCGGCTCATCGTCGGCGAGGAGAGGCTGCGGGGCGCCTCTTCCAGGCCGGTCATCCGCGCGAGCCCGAAATCGAGGAGCTTGGCTCCGCCCTTCGTGAGGACGATGTTCCCGGGCTTCAGGTCGCGATGGACCAGACCCTGGCGATGCGCGCGGTCGAGCGCGTCGGCGATCTCCATGCCGATCTTCGTGATCTCGGGCAGGGGCAGCGCGCCGCGCTGGAGACGGTCGGCCAGCGATTCCCCTTCGAGATACTCCATGATGAGGTAGTCCATCCCGTCCTGGTGCCCGACGTCGTAGAGCGTGCAGATGTGCGGGTGGTTGAGGCTCGAGATGATGCGCGCCTCGCGGTCGAAGCGCTGCCGCGTCTCGGGGCTGAGCGCGAGATCCCCCTGCAGCACCTTGATCGCCACCGTGCGCTCCAGCCGCGTGTCGCGGGCGCGGTAGACCTCGCCCATGCCGCCGCTGCCGATCAGGCCGCCGATCTCGTAGGCGCCGAGGCGTGTTCCCGGTGTGAGGTTCATGCGCGGGAAATTAGCACAATGGGGGCGGCGATCATCATCCGCCGAGCTTCTTCAGATAGGCGGGGTCGACGCGCAACCCGCGCCGCTCCGCCTCGCGCGCGTCGGCCAGCGCTCCCGCCTTGTCCCCCGCCCCCTCTTTCGCCGCGCTCCGGTAGAGGAAGTAGGCTGCCATCCGCGACTCGTCGGGGGGCGCCTGGCGGATCGTCTCGTCGAAGGTGGCGACGGCTTCGCCGTAGCGCCCGAGACGCGACAGCGCGAAGGCGATGGTCCCGAGCTGGAGGTAGTTGTCCGGACGCCCGGGCTGGAGCTCCACCGCGCGCCGGCTGTCGGGGATCGCCTTGTCGAACTGGCCCGACTGGACGTAGGCCAGGGAGCGGTTGGCGAACGCGTCGCGGTGGCGGGGGTCCAGCTCGATCGCGCGCGAGCAGTCGGCGATGGTTCCGGCGAGGTTTCCCATCTGAAGCTTCAGGGCGCCGCGGTTGTTCCAGGCGTCGGCGAAGTCGGGCTTCAAGGCGATGGCCCGGTCGAAGGCCACGAGCGACGAGTCGTTCCGTCCCATCGCCGCCAGCACGTTCCCCTTGTTCACCCACACCTTGGCCACGTTGGGGTTCAGCGCGATCGCCTGGTCGAAATCGGCGAGCGCCGCGTCGTAGCGCTTCCCCTCGTTGTAGTAGTAGAAGCCCCGGTTGTTGTAGGCGTCGGCGATCCGCCCCGGGTACTTGCCGATGGTGTCGTTCCAGAGCGTCTCGGCATTCTGCCACACGTCGGCGCGCTTGTAGGACGCGTACGCCGACACGGGAATTAGGGCCAGGACGATCGCGGCGACGGCCGCCCGCGCGGCGGGCGCGAGCCGCTCCCGGGGCTCGTCCAGCCACCACGCGAGCGCCACGAAGAGGCCCACGTAGGCCACGTACGTGTAGCGGTCCGCCATGACCGCGCCCCCGATCGAGAAGAACTGGAGGACCAGGAGGACGTTGATCAGGTAGAACGCGAATCCGAACAGAACGACGCGGCTCCTCCGGAAGAGCCAGAGGAGCGCGGGGATCCCGAGCGCCGCGATGAACAGCGTCACGTAGTACTCGGGGCCGATCGCGCCGGGCGCGAGGCTCGGATAGGGATAGATGGCCGAGAGGCGCACCGGGACGAACAGCTTCACCACGTACATCACGAGTCCGTAGGCGGCGAAGAGCAGCTTCTGGAACGGCCCCCAGTGCTCGGTGATCGCGCCGCTCGACCTCTGGATCTGGAGCGTGACGACGCCGTCGATCAGCGCGACCAGGAAGAAGGGCGCCTTCTCCAGCCACACGCCGCGGGTGAAGCGGCGCTTCCGGAACCAGTCGATGGCGAGCAGCGTGAGCGGGAAGACGACCGCCGCGGGTTTCGAGGCGCAGGACAGCACGAACAGGACGAGCGCCGCCGCCAGCCACGCCGGCCGCTTATGGTCCACATGGCGCAGATATGCGATCAATCCCGCCAGGTAGAAGAAGGCGTAGAGGACGTCCTTCCGCTCGGCCACCCACGCCACCGATTCCACGTGCATCGGGTGGATGCCGAACAGCGCGGCGGCGGCGAGCGGGGTCCAGCGCCGCCCCCGGGCGAGCGCCCGGACGAAGAAGAAGACCAGGGCCGTGTTGGCCAGGTGCAGCAGCACGCTCGTCCAGTGGTAGGCCCTGGGGTCGAGCTTCGCCTCCTGGTAGTTCATCGCGAACGACGCGATCGTCAGCGGATGCCAGTTCCCGGCGACCGGCGTCGTGAGGATCGCGCCGGCGTCGGGGTGCGACACCAGCGGATTCTCGGTCACGTAGAAGTTGTCGTCCCAGTCGGTGAACTGGTTGTCCAGAGCGGGCAGGTAGACGAGGAACGTGAGCGCCAGGATGCCGAGAAGCCAGGGGAGCCACGCGCGGTCGGCTCCGGGCGGGCGGCGATTGGCCGGGCGCTCCCCGCGACGATCGGGCGGGCGCTCCCCGCGGTCGGCGCCCGCGGGCGGCCCCGCGGAGGCCGCTCTTCGCGGCGGCGCTCCACCTCTCCGCTTCCGGGCGGGACTCATGCCCTCGCGGGTTCCGCCTGGGTCCGCGCGCGGCCGCGCAGGGGCGGCGGGAAGTGGGCCGAGCGGGCGATCCCCCAGCGCGCCAGGGCGAATTCGATCGCCGTCCCGACGCAGCCGAAGCCGTATCGGATGCTCCGCGCGAAGTTGATCGACGAGGCGTCGGCGGCGTAGCGGGTGGGGCAGGAGACCTCGGCCACCAGGAAGCCGGCCCAGATCACCTGCGCCAGCATCTGGTTGTCGAAGACGAAATCGTCGGAGTTCCGATCCAGCGGCAGCGACTCGAGCACGCGGCGCGAGAAGGCGCGGTAGCCGCTGTGGTACTCGGAGAGCTTCGCCCCCATGAAGAGGTTGCCGACCAGCGTGAGGCCGCGATTGGCTACGTAGCGCCAGAGCGGCATCCCCCCCTTGAGCGCGTAGCCGCCCAGGATGCGCGAGGCCACCACGCAGTCGTAGAGCCCCGAACGGATCATGGCGACCATCGCGGGGATGAGCTTCGGGGTGTACTGGTAGTCGGGATGGACCATGATGACGATGTCGCCGCCCGCCTCCAGCGCCGCCCGGTAGCAGGTCTTCTGGTTCCCGCCGTAGCCCAGGTTCCGCTCATGCACCACCACCTGGACCCCGGGAAGGGCGCGGGCCACCGCCACCGTGGCGTCGCGGCTCCGATCGTCCACCACGATCACGAGATCCACGACCCCCTGGGCCATCACCTCCTCGTAGGTCTTCCGGAGGGTGGCTTCGGCGTTGTACGCGGGCATGACGACGACGACCTTGGAGGCGGGGGGCACGGGGGGAAGAGTAACGTGTTTGGGCCGTGCTCGCCACCGGGCGCCGGGCGCCCCGGGGGGGCCGCGCCGCGCCGCGGTGAAAAATTATTTGCCGATGCTTGACGCCGGCAAATCCGGGGGCGCAAAATTCTCGGGCCGGCAACACCTTGGCGCTACCGCTTCCCTCGGGAAGCTTTCGATAAATCGAAGGTTCCTATGCCCCCGAAACCCGCGCGCCTCGCCCTGGTCCTTCCGCTTCTCGCGATTCTCCTCGTCTCCTGCAGCGAAAAACAGGCGACGGAGCCCGACGTCCATCCGCCCGGCGGCGGCGGATCGCCCCCTCCCCCGACGGACAGCATCGCGCCCACGGTCGCGAGCACCGTGCCCGCCGACCACGCGACCGGCGTCGACCGCGGCGCGCCCATCCGCGCGACCTTCTCGGAGGCGGTCGACGCGGCGACCGCGAACGGCCAGACGTTCCTGGTCGTGGGCGACGCTCCCGTGACCGGAACCGTGAGCACGTCCGGGTCCACCGTCACCTTCACCCCTTCGAGCCCGCTCCCGGGCGAGCGAACCTACACGGCGACGCTCACGACCGGAATCCACGACAAGGCCGGGAACGCGCTCGCGAGCACCTACACCTGGACCTTCACGACCGTGGGACAGGCTCCCGTGGCGAACGCGGGGCCCGACCAGAGCGTCGCGTTCGGCGCCACAGTGATCCTGGACGGCAGCCAGAGCTTCGACCCCGACGGGAAGGAGCTGAGCTACACCTGGACGCAGACCGCGGGACCCGACGTCACCGGCGGCTCGGGGACGCTGATCAGCGCGGGACCAAGCTTCACGGCCCCGTCGGTGAACACCACGATCGGATTCGACCTCGTCGTGAGCGACGGGGTGGACACCAGTCTCCCCGACCCGATCCGGATCTTCGTGAGCGGAGACGACGCGCCTCCGTCCGTGGCGCAGGTGGATCCCGCGAACCACGCGACCGACGTGAGCCGCACGACGACCGTGCGCGCGACCTTCTCCGAGGCGATCGCCGAGAACAGCGCCACCAGCGCGACCTTCACGCTGACCGGCCCCGGCGCCGTCACGGGCACGATCTCGGTCGCGGGACCCAGCGTCACCTTCACGCCGTCGGGTCCGCTCGCCGCGAACGAGACCTACACCGCAACCCTGTCGACAGGCATCAAGGACCTCGCCGGCAACTCCCTGGCGCAGCCGTACAGCTGGTCCTTCACCACGGGCGGGCAGCCTCCCGTGGCCAACGCGGGGCCGGACCAGACCGTGGGCATCGGTGCGACCGTGACGCTGGACGGAACGCAGAGCTTCGATCCCGACGGGCAGCCGCTGACCTATCGCTGGAGCCAGACCTCCGGCCCCGACGTGACCGGCGGCTCGGGGACCTTCTCGGGCGCGACGCCGTCCTTCACCGCGCCCTCGTCGATCGCCACGCTCGGGTTCGACCTGGTCGTGAACGACGGCTTCTCCTCCAGCCAGCCGGACGCCGTGCAGATCTCGGTGACCGGCGGCGGCCAGGCGGTGATCTACGTGAGCCCCTCGGGGAACGACGGCAATCCCGGAACGCGCGAGGCGCCGCTCCAGTCGGTGAGCGCCGGCCTCGCGGCGGCCGCCGGCGGCGGCGCCGACGTCTACCTCGCGGGCGGAACCTACACCCAGGACCAGTTCGCGCTGGTCTCGGGCGTGAGCCTGTACGGCGGGTTCGACGCGTCGTTCGCCAACCGCGACCCGGCCGCGCATCCCAGCATTCTTTCGGGCGGCTCGACCGCGCTCGTGGCCTCCCCCGGCGTGAGCAACGCTCGTGTGGACGGCATCACGGTGCGGAGCGCCAACGCTACCGGCGCCGGGAGCAGCTCGTACGCCGCATTCCTTCGTGGCGCGAGCGGCATCACGTTCCACGGCTGCACGCTCGAGGCCGGCAACGGCGCCCCCGGCGACAACGGATCGACGGGATCGTCCGGCGCGGCGGGCGACGCCGGCTCCGACGGCGGCCCGGGCAACTGCCCTGACGTGACCGCGCCCGGCGCGGGCGGCGGAGGCGGCGGCGGCGCGAACGCCGGCGGCGCCGGCGGCGGAGGCGGCAGCCTGGCGACGCTCTTCGTGGCCGAAGCGGGACAGGGCGGCTCCGGACCCGGCGGAGGAGGCGGCGGCGCTGCGGGTACGGTCACGTCGCGCAACCACAATGGTCAAAGCGGCACGGCGGGCGCCGCCGGCTCCCCCGGCACCGACGGCTCGGCAGGCCTTTCGTTCGGAGGCCTCTCCGACACCGGCTATCAGCCTTCGGACGGCAGTGCGGGGATAGGCGACGGCACCGGCGGAAGCGGCGGCGGCGGCGGCGGCGGGTCGAGCGGCGTTCCCGACGGAGGCGCGGGGAACGGAGGCGGAGGCGGCGGCGGGGGCGGGACGCCAGGCGCCGGCGGCGGTCCGGGCAGCGGCGCGGGGGGCTCGTTCGCGCTCGCGATGGTCGGCTCCTCGAACATCGTCGTGGAGGGCTGCGTGCTCCGCACGGGAGCGGGCGGCACGGGCGGCGCCGGCGGGGCCGGCGGTCCCGGCGGAGCGGGCGGCGCCGGCGGCGCGGGCGGGCGCACGTGCAACAAGACCGTGGGCGCGGGCGGCTTGGGCGGAGGCGGCGGCGCGGGCGGACGCGGCGGCCACGGCGGTGGCGGCGGCGGCGGACCCGCGATCGGGATCGCCTACGACACCTCGAGCACGCTCACGGAGTCGGGAAACAGCTACGCGCTGGGCGCGGCGGGACCGGGCGGACCCAGCCCGGGCCACCCCGGCGCGGCCGGCGCCCGCGAGAACGTGCACCGCACCGACGCGGCCGCGGCGAGCGCGACGCGCGCCGTCTCGGGTGCGCGCGCGATCAACGCGACCCGTAGGTAGTCTCGAACCGCTCGCCCAGGGTCAGGTTGCCGGGAACGCCGTTCGGGTAGCGACGCTCGATCGCTCCCTGGATCACCTCGCGGCGGTTTCCGGGGTCGGGGTGGGTGCTCATGAACTCGGGCTCTCGCCCCGGTCCCGAGGCCTCGCTCAGGATCCGCATCACCTCCAGCATGGCGCGCGGGTCGTACCCCGCCTCGGTCATGAAGCGCACGCCCAGGGTGTCGGACTGGGTTTCGGCGCCCCGTCCGTAGCGGAGCTGAACCATCTGGGCGACGAGCGCCGCCATCTGCGCCGACCGCTGCCCTCCGCTCTGATCGTCCGAGCCCGCGACGCCGGCCGCGCCGATCAGTCCCTGCGCGAGCTGGCTCTTCGCGATCGCGGCGGCCGTGTGGCGGCCCACGACGTGGCCCACCTCGTGGCCCAGGACGCCGGCCAGCTCGGCCTCGTTCTCCAGGCGCGACAACAGCCCCCGCGTGATGAAGACCGGTCCCCCCGGAAGCGCGAAGGCGTTCACCGTCTGCGGATCGGCGAGCGCGTAGAAGTGATACCGATAGGGCGTCCCGTGGGCCTCGCTCTGCTGCACGACGCGCTGCCCGACCCGCTGCACGAGCTGCTGGGTGTTCTCGTCGGGATCGAGCCCGCCCATCTCCTGGGCCATCTGGGGCGCCGATTCCAACCCCAGCGCCACTTCCTGGTCCACGTCCATCGCGATGTGCTGCGTCTCGCCCGTGACCGGGTTCTGCTGCTGGAGCGAGTAGTAGCTGATGAGCGAAATCGCTGCGATCAAGAGCCCGAGCAGCAGGCGTCCTCGTCTCATGGTTGGTCCCCTCCTGTCCCGCGCGCATGTCCCGCGCGCGAAGCGCGCGGAAAACTTACGCTCGCAGCAAGGAGAGGGCCAGCGTCGTCGCGGAGGGGCTTGGGATCAGGTCTGAGAGGCGGTTCGTCGGGGCCGAGCCGAGGGCTTCTTCGCCGCCACCAGCGCGATGGCGCTGCTCTGGCGCCAGGCCCCGGTCACGCCGGCGGCAATCACGTCGGCCACGCCGGCGTCACCCCAGTATCCCGTATGAGAAAGCGGATTCCATCGCGTGAGCCAGCTCCCCACGTCCACGACGCGGTCCTCATCCACCGCTTCCCGATACCGCTCGTTCAGCGGCTTCAGGGGGTAGCCGATCACGTCGTCCGGGTCGTAGAAGTTGACCCAGCGCGGCTCGAGTCCGGGGTGATGGGAGGCAAGGCGGCGGGCCGGGAGCTTCACCGGAACGCCGAAGTCCGGGTAGCGGAGGCTCCAGAGCGCGATCGGGCTCCCCATCGTGTAGAAGAGGGAGAGGGTCTCCCCACGCTCGAGCGCGGTCTTCCCGATGCGCGCGCGCACCTCGGGGGCCATGAAGCTCGCGCGCGGCTTGGTCAGATCGTAGAGATAGTTGCTCGCGATCACCGAGCCCAGGCTGTGGCCGATGACGGCGAGCGGCGCCCGCGCCCCGGCGCGCTTCGCGAGGCGCCCCAGGCTGGCCGCGACCTCGGCGTGGATCGCGTCGTAGGCCGAGCGGTCGGCGTGCGTCGGCTGGTAGGCGATCGCGTCGGCGGCGAAATCGAGCATGAACCCGCGCAGCCGTTCATAGCGCAGCGGCCCCGCCGCGCGCAGCCGCGCGCCGAGATCGTCCTCGGCGGGCTGAAGGGAGGCGCTCCAGTTCACCTCTTCGAAGACGATCTGCGTCTCGGGCTCGGAGGTTTCTCGGCCGACCGAGCGCGCAAAGCGCGCGGCAACCGCCTCGGCGAGCGGGCGCGAGTAGCCCGGCCCGGTGCGGCCGATGCCATGCAGGAAGAGGATCGCGATCGGGTGGCCCATGGTGGCTCACCGTGTATCGGAAGGGCGCCCGATGGACTTGAGCGGTTCGGAGCCCGGCCCCGGCCAGGAGCTAGGGCGCGACGGGCCGGCGCGGCGCGGGGCGCGTTCCCCGCCGCTCGGCATAGGCCTGCGTGAACTCGGCTCCGTAGAAGAAGATGAGCGCGGAGTAGTAGACCCAGACCAGGAGCACGACCAGCGATCCGGCGACGCCGAAGGCGGAGCCGACGTCGGTCTTCCCCAGGTAGAAGCCGATCGCCGCCTCCCCCGCCATGAAGAGAGCGGCGGTGACCAGGCCTCCGACGACGGCGTCGCGCCAGCGCAGCTTCGCGGCGGGGATGTAGCGGAACATGAGGGCGAAGAGCGCGGCGAGGACGCCGAGGGTGACGAACAGGTTGATCCCGCCCCAGAACGCCGCGCCGCCGGGAAGGCTCCGCGAGAGGTAGTCGCCTGCCGCCGCGAGCAGGGCGTTCACGGCGAGGGAGACGACGAGCAGAAACGCGGCGCCCATCAGCGCCACGATCGAGAAGACGTTGTCCTTGAGCCAGCCCTTCCAGCCGCTCCCCTTCTCCTGCCGGACGTTCCAGATGGCGTCGAGCGAGTCCTTGAGATGACCGAAGACGCCCGAGGCTCCAAGAAGCAGGGAGACGAATCCGACGAGCGTGGCCGTGCCGCTCTGTCCCTTCCGGTCCATCCCGGACAGGATCTGCCCGATGGCCGAAGTGCCCTGGGCGCCGAAGAGCTGCTGGAGCGTCGCGAGCAGCCGGCCCCGCACCGAATGCGGGTCGAAGATGAGCCCCGCGATGCCGGCCAGGAGCAGGAGCAGCGGCGGGATGGAGAGAACGCTGTAGTAGGCGAGCGCGGCCCCGAGACGGTCGGCGCGGTCGCGCCTCCAGTCCTGGAACGCGGTCCAGAAGAGCCTGAGAAATCCCATCGAGCGGAAAACGGCTCCCTTCTCCGCTTGCCTCGCTACGAGGATAGCCGACCCTCGTGGATGGCGCGCACCGTTTCGAGCGTGTCGGCCTGGACGGCCGCCTTGTCGGGGCGGTAGCGCTTCACGCGGGCGAAGCGGAGCGCGAGCCCCGCGGGATAGTGCGGGCTCACCTGCACGTCGTTGAAGGCGACCTCGACGACCATCTCGGGGCGGAGCTGCACGGTGTAGCCGTCGGTCGCCACCGCCAGCTCCTGGAAGCGCTGCGTCTGCCACGCCAGCATCGCGTCGGTCATCCCCTTGAAGGTTTTCCCCAGCATGACGAAGCCGCCGGTCAGGGGATCGCGCGCGCCCAGGTGGATGTTGCTGAGGAATCCCTTGCGGCGGCCGTGCCCCCATTCCGCCGCGAGCACGACGAGGTCGAGCGTGTGGGCCTCCTTCACCTTGAGCCACGAGAAGCCGCGCCGCCCCGCCTCGTAGGGCGCCCCGGGCGCCTTGGCCATGAGCCCCTCGTGGCCGCGCGCGAGCGATTCTTGGAGAAACGCGTCCGCGACCTCCACGTCCCCGGTGACCCTTCGCGGCACGACGAGGCCGGGAGCCACCCCGGCGAGCGCTTCGAACCGCTCGCCGGCGGGGACGTCGAAATAGTCCGCGCCGTCGAGACGCAGCAGGTCGAAGAAGAACGGCGTGAGCGGCAGCTCGCTCCGCAGCGCCTCCACGTCCAGGCGGCGGCCGAAGCGGCGCATCGTGGTCTGGAAGGGATGCGGGCGGCCGTCCTCGCGCAGCGCGATCGCTTCGCCGTCCAGGATCAGCTCGCGCGCGGGGAGCGCGCGCGCCGTCTCGACCAGCTCGGGAACCGCGACCGTGACGTCGTTCATCCGGCGCGAGAAGACGCGCACCTCCTCGCCCGACTTGTGGAGCTGGACGCGCGCGCCGTCCAGCTTGAACTCCAGCGCCGCCTCGCCCAGCCGCTCCAGCGCCGCGTCGAGATCGTCGGCCGGCGAGGCGAGCATCGGCTGCACGGGGCGGAAGAGCTCCACCCGAAACCGCGCGAGCGCCGCGCGCCCTTCGTGCAGCACCGCCCGCGCCACCGCTTCGGCGTCGCCGGAGAGCATCGTGGCGCGGCGGACCTCCGCCGCCGGAATGCCGGTCGCCTTCGCGAGCGCCTCCTCCATCACCCCGGCGAGCGCCCCCTGCCGGAGCTCGCCCACGATGAGCCGGCCGAGGAAGTCCTGCTCCTCGGCGGTGGCGCGCGCGAAGAGCGCGGCGAGCGAGCGCTGGCGCTCCCCGCTCGAGCCCGCGCCCGAGAGGGCGGCGATCCGCGCGAGCGCGGCGTCGGCGTCGGCCAGGGTCAGCGAGGGCGCGGACGCCGCGCTCGAGCCGCGCACCCCGTGCAGGGCCGCGCCCCCGATGCCAAGTCGCGACTGGCGCGGATGACCCGAGAGCCACGCGACGCCGATCTCGATCTCGTCGCCCTCCAGACGGCGGAGGAGCGCCGCGAGGCGCTCGGCCTTGATGGATCGGGCGCCGGTCGCGGCGACCTCGCGCGAGGTGGATGCCAGCTCGGCCAGAAGCACGGCGCTATTCCCGGAGCGGGTTGAAGCGGATGGTGGCCAGCGCGAGCGAATCCCCCGGGGCTACGCGCTCGAGACGGCGGGCCAGCTCACGAGCCTGGCGATGATAGCCGCCGATCCGATACTGGCCAATCAAGTAGCGAAGCGCATCCGGATCGTCCGGCGAGACGCCGAAGGGCCAGAACGCGAGGGCGTCCTGCGCCGGATCGTGCGTCGGCTCGGCATAGACCTTCCCCGCCATGTCGAGCGCCTCCCAGCGCTGGAGCGGCGGCGCGAGGCGCAGCAGATGCGCCGCTTCGCCGTCGCGATGCGCGGCGTGAAGCGCCAGCGCCGCCAGGCGGAGATCGTAGGAGCGAAGCCGCGCGGAGTCGGCCGTCGCCATGCGCTCCAGGATCCAGACGGCGGGATCGGTCGCGCCCGAGGCGGCCAGCCCGCGCGCGTAGGAGCGGATCGGCTTGGCGATCTCCTCGCGGTCGGGGTCGTCCCCCTCCGCGCGGAAGCGCGACGTCGTGGGATCGATCTGGATCACCTGGAGATCGGGGGTGACCCGGATCAGGAACTCGTCGGCGCCGGGCGGCCGCTTCCACTCCGGCTGCACGGTGGCGATGGTCGGCTCGCGGTACCAGTGGCGAAGCGCCTGCCCATCCTGCAGCGACTGGTGAATGCCGAGCGTTCCCGTTCCCGCCACCGAGAGGAGCACGCGCGCGCCGGCGGGGATCTCGGGGACGATCTTCCGGAACCGCTCCCGAACGGTGCGTGTGGCGAGCGAGGCCTCGGCGAAGCGCTGCTCCGTGAGCACGCGGCCGTTTCCGCGCGCGTCCATGCCGCGCGCCCAGACGCCGAGGAGGAGAAAGGCGGCCATGGCGATCGCGGCCGTCCGCGGCGTGAGCCGGGCGAGCCGCGGGGCCGCGAGGATCGCGAATCCAGGCACCGCGAGCGCGGCGAAGTAGGCGGCCCAGGGGCGGACGAGAAGGGACGGAAGGAGAATCGGCGGCAGCGCGACGAGGAGTCCCAGGATCTGGAGCCGGCGGGCGGTGGGGCGCGGGCGATCCTGCCCCGGGCCAAGATCGCCGGACGGCGTCCGGACGTCCGCCGGCCTCAGCCGCTCCAGCGCAGCCGGAGCGATCGCGAGCACCGCGATCCCCGCGGCGATTCCGGCGACCGTGAGCCGCGCGGGCCACGAGACGGAGTTCACCGGGAAGTTGAACAGCGTGGCGACGTACCGGAAGAGGTAGTCCCACCACCGGTCGGGCCGCTCCAGGCCCACGTATCCCGTCGTCCCGCTCTGGAGGCCGGCATGGACCAGCGCCCGGAGCCCCGGATGCACCGCGAACCAGGCCGCCGTCACGATGCCGAAGAGGAGCGCGCCGCGCTTCAGGCGCGACGGCGTTCGCCCGAGCAGCCAGTCCCACCCCACCAGCACCGGAAGCGCCACCGCCGCGGTCTCCTTGGAGAGGAGCGCCAAGGCCGCCAGGGCGGCCGAGGCCGCGATCTTCCCCGATTCCCGGAGGTGAAACGCGATCAGCACAAAGACCATCGCCATCAGATCCTGGCTCGCGCTGGTCCATGCCACCAGGGAGGGGAGCGCGGCCGACGCCGCGAACACCAGCCCGGCCAGGAGCCCCGTGCGCGGTCCCGCAAGGCGCGCGGCGAGCGTGGCGAGGAGCGTGGCCGCCGCCGCGAGGAGGAGCAGGTTCAGGAGGTGCCCCGCGAGCGGACCCGCCGGGCCGAGCGCCAGGAGGAGGCGGAAGTAGAGCCCCTGGGGGATGGGGCGCCAGAACGCCTCCGCCGCATTCGGGGTGAGATAGGCGGTCGGACTTCCCTGCGCACGGGTGAGGAAGAAGAAATCGTCCCAGAAGTAGTCGAAGGAGAGCCCCGGCGCCGACAGGAACGCGACGACCAGCGCCGGGAGGAACACCGCCGGACCCGGGATCGATTTCGGTTGCGGCAGCCAGAGGGGTGCCCGCATGGGTAGCCGAGTATAGCGCCGAACCGTTAGGATCGCGTCCGCATGCCCGATCCGATCGAGCTGGAAGGCGTCGCCAAGATATTCGGCGAAGCCACGGCGCTCGACGTGCCTCGCCTCGCCGTCGGCGCGCGGACCACGCTGGCCGTGGTGGGCCCGAGCGGCTGCGGGAAGAGCACGCTGCTCCGCCTGGTCGTGGGGCTCCTCGTCCCCGACCGGGGCGTCGTGCGCGTGGCCGGCGCGGTCATGGGACCCTCCACGCGCGCGGCGGTCCTGCCCCGCATCGGCTACGTCATCCAGGAGGGCGGCCTCTTCCCCCACCTGACCGCGGGCGCGAACGTCACGCTCGCCGCCGAGGACCACGGCTGGCCCCGTGAGCGCCGGGAGAAGCGCCTCGCCGAGCTCCTCGAGCTCACGCAGATGCCGCGCGCGCTGCTCGCGCGCTACCCCGCCGAGCTGAGCGGCGGCCAGCGCCAGCGCGTGGCCCTGATGCGCGCCCTGATGCTCGATCCCGACGTCGTGCTCCTCGACGAGCCGCTCGCGGCGCTCGATCCGATGATCCGGGCCGACCTCCAGCGCGACCTGCGCGCCGTCTTCGAGCGGCTGCACAAGACGGTCCTCTTCGTGACGCACGACGTCGGCGAGGCCGCGACGATCGGCGACGAGATCGCGCTGATGCGGGCGGGGCGCGTCGTGCAGCGCGGCGCGTTCCGGGACCTGATCGACCGGCCGGCCGATCCCTTCGTCACGGCGTTCCTCACTGCGCAGCGGACGGTCGCGTGGACGTGAGGCTCCGGGCCGCGCTCCTCCTCGCGGCGGCGATGGCCGGCCCGGCCGCGGCGCCGGTCGCGGCGCGCGCCGACCGCGGCGTCGCCGTGGGCTCCAAGGCGTTCGCCGAATCGTGGATCCTGGGCGATGCGCTGGCTGCCGCGATGCGCGAGGCCGGCGTCTCGGCCGTGGTGCACCGGCGGAACCTGGGCGGCACCGAGATCGTGCTCCAGGCGCTCCGCTCGGGGAACGTGGACGTCTATCCCGAGTACACCGGCACCGTCCAGGAGGTGGTGCTCCACGCTCCCCGCGCGCTGAGCCCGGCGGAGATGCGCTCCTCGCTCGCCCGGATCGGGCTGGGGATGAGCGAGCCGATCGGCTTCGACGACAGCTACGCGATCGCCGTCACGCCCCAGGCGGCGCGCCGCTACGGCCTGCGCCTGCTGTCGGACCTGGCCCGGCACCCCGAGGTGCGCCTGGGCCTCACGCACGAGTTCCTGGGCCGCGCGGACGGGTTCCCCGGCCTCGCCGCGCGCTACGGACTCTCGCGCCGGAACGTGACCGGCATCCAGCACGAGCTGGCCTACGCCGCCATGGCGAGCGGGAAGATCGACGCCACCGACATCTACACGACCGACGCGCAGATCGAGCGGATGGGGCTGGTCGTGCTGCGAGACGACCGCGCGTTCTTTCCCCGCTACGACGCGGTGTGGCTCTACCGGCTGGACCTGGCGCGCCGCGAGCCGCACGCGATGGCGGCCCTGCGGCGGCTGACCGGCACGATCGATCAGGCGCGGATGATCCGCGCCAACGCGCGCGTGGTGCTGGGCGGCGCCGAATCGCCCGCGGTCGCCGAGTCGCTCCTCGCGGAGATTTCCGGAACCGGCGCGCCGGCGCCGACGACGGCCGACCGGGGCGGAAGGACGGCCCGCATCGCCAGGAACACCCTCCAGCACCTGAAGCTCGTTTCGCTCTCGCTGGTCGCCGCGGTGCTGATCGGCGTGCCGCTCGGCGTGGCCGCGGCGCGTTCGCGCTGGATCGGCGGGCCGGTCCTGGCCGCGGCCGGTCTCGCGCAGACCGTCCCCTCGCTCGCGCTCCTCGCGGTGCTGATTCCCCTGCTCGGGATCGGCGTGCTCCCGGCGCTGGTCGCGCTCTTCCTCTACAGCCTGCTTCCGATCGTCCGGAACACCTACGTCGGCCTCACGACGATTCCCCCGCCCCTGATCGAGTCGGCCGCGTGCCTTCCCCTCTCGGCCCGCGCGCAGCTGACCCGGATCCGCCTACCCCTGGCCTCCCCCGCGATCCTGGCGGGGATCCGGACCAGCGCCGTGATCAACGTCGGCTCGGCCACCCTGGCCGCCCTGATCGGCGCGGGAGGCCTGGGAGAGCCGATCCTCTCCGGCATCCAGCTCCGCCGGAACGACCTGATCCTGGAAGGGGCCATTCCGGCGGCCCTCCTGGCGCTCCTGGTCGAGCGCGCCTTCGACCTGGCCGACCGGATGGTGGTCCCCAAGGGACTTCGGCTGGCCGCGGGGGCCGGCGCGAAACGGCGGCGGCGAGGCGCCGATTCGTCTAAAATCGAGGGCGAATCAACCCTGGAGGCGAACCATGACCCAGACGCTCCGATCGAGCGAAACTCCTGAAGCACTCGCCGCCCGCCTCGCCGGCGCGCGGGCCCAGACCGACCAGATCTTCGAGGTGCTGAAGCCGGAGGCGCTGTACGAGCGGGCGATCCCCGAGCGGCATCGCATGGCCTTCTACCTGGGCCACCTCGAGGCCTTCGACGGCAACCTGCTCCGCCAGGCCTACGACCTCGCGTCGTTCAATCCCGTCTACGACAAGCTGTTCGCGTTCGGAATCGATCCGGTCGACGGCCAGCTGCCGAGCGACGGCGCGGACGTCTGGCCCCGCCCCGAGCCGATCCGCGCCTACAACGGCCGGATCCGGGAAGCCGTGGACGAGTGCCTCACGGGCAAGCGTCCGATCGGCGCCGGCCACGATCCGGGGACCATCATCAACATGGCGATCGAGCACCGGTTGATGCACGCCGAGACGCTGGCCTATCTGCTGCATCAGCTCCCGATCAAGCTGAAGAAAGGGAAGCCGGACGCGCCCATGACCTCCGCCGCGGGCGTGGACGCGGCGCGCACGGTGCGCATCCCGGCGGGCAGAGCGACGCTCGGACGCTCCCGCGCCTCGGGCGTGTTCGGGTGGGACAACGAATTCGGGGAGCGCGTCGTGCAGGTGCCGGAATTCGAGGTCGACGCCTACAAGGTCACGAACGGCCGCTTTCTCGAGTTCGTCAAGGATGGCGGCTACGAAGACTCGAGCCACTGGACCCCGGAGAACTGGGAGTGGCGGGAGCGCCAGAAGCTCGCGAACCCGCCCTTCTGGACGCGGAAGGCGGGCGCGTGGCACTACCGCGGCATGTTCTCGGAGCCGCTCCTCGCGATGGACGCGCCGGTCTACGTGAGTCATGCGGAAGCCTCCGCCTTCGCGCGCTGGGCCGGCCGCGCGCTTCCGACGGAGGCGCAATTCCACCGGGCCGCCTACGGAACGCCCTCGGGCGAGGAGCGCGAATACCCCTGGGGAAACCAGCCGCCGCGGGAGGAGCACGGAAACTTCGATTTCCACCGCTGGGACCCCACGCCGGTCGGAAGCCATCCCGCCGGGGCGAGCGCGTTCGGCGTGGACGAGACGGTCGGGAACGGCTGGGAGTGGACCTCCTCGCTCTTCGAGCCCTTCCCCGGTTTCGAGGCGCATCCCTTCTATCGCGGCTACTCGGCCGACTTCTTCGACGGCAAGCACTACGTGATGAAGGGGGGCTCGCCGCGCACGGCGGCCTGCATGCTGCGCCGCTCGTTCCGGAACTGGTTCCAGCCGAGATACCCCTACGTGTACGCGGCGTTCCGGACGGTGGCCGGGTGACCGAGCCATCAGCCGCCGGGGGGGCAGGCCCCCGCGGCGGCGCCGACGCCGGTGGAAAGGCGGCCCCGGGCAGCGACATTCCCGGCATGGATCCGGAGATCCTGGCCGCGATCCGGTCCGGGCTTTCCGGCCCGGGCCCGAAGAAGCTGCCGGCGTCACTCCTCTACGACGAGCTGGGCACGGCCTTGTTCGAGGCGATCAGTGCGCTCCCCGAGTACGGGCTCACGCGCGCGGACGAGCGGATCCTGCGCCGCCACGCCCCGGCCATCACGCGCGGCCTGGCCACGCCGCTCCTCGTGGCCGAGCTGGGGAGCGGAACCGGGCGGAAGACGCGCTGGATCCTGGACGCGCTCGCCTCGCGGCAGACGACGCACTACTACCCCATCGACATCTCGGAGACCGCCCTCGCCAAGTGCGCGACGGTGCTGGGGCGACTCCCCGCCGTGCGCTTCGAGGCGATCCACGCCGACTATCTGGCTGGCCTGGCCAGCGTCGCGGCGCAGCGCCGGAGCGCCCACCATCTCCTGGTTCTTTTCCTGGGGAGCACGATCGGAAATTTCGAGCCCGACGCGGCCCGGTCGTTCCTGCGCGAGGTGCGCCGCACGCTGAAACCGGGAGACGCGCTGCTCCTGGGCACCGATCGGGTCAAGCCGGCGCCCACGCTGATCCGGGCCTACGACGATCCGCTGGGGGTCACCGCGGCGTTCGATCGAAATCTCCTGGCCCGCATGAACCGGGACCTCGGCGCCTCGTTCGACCTCGCCCTCTTCCGCCACGAGGCGCGCTGGCGCGAAGCGGAGCGCCGGATCGAGATGCACCTGGTGGCCAAGCGCGCCCACGAGGTCGCGATTCCGGCGCTCGATCTCCGCGTCTCCTTCAAGGACGGCGAGAGCATCTGGACCGAGAGCTCGTACAAGTTCGAGAAGGACGACGTGGCCAAGCTGGCGAAGGCGGCGGGTTTCGAGGTCGCGGCGGAATGGGTGGACGAAGAGTGGCCGTTCGCGGAGGCGCTGCTCCGGGTCTAGGGAGATCCGCCCGATGAAACAGACCGACGACTATCTCCTGAGGCAGATCCAGACGGTGGCCGACATGATCGCGCGCGCCGCCGGGCTTCGTCTCGAGGGTTCGCCCGACGAGGCGCGCGCCGTCCTCGAGCAGGCCTACGGCGTGCTGCTCGCGGGCCAGACCGCGCTCATCCGCCGCCTCGACGCGGGGACGGCGGCGTCCCTGCTCGGCTCGCCGGAGCGGATCCTCATGCTCGCGCGCCTGTTCGAAGAGGAATCGGAGCTCGACGGCAACCCCGCGCTCCGCGAGCGGACGATCGAGCTGACGCGCGAGGCGCTGCGGCGCGATCCCGAGAACGACGAGGCCAAAGTACTCCTGGCCAAGTGGTCGGCTCCGTGAGGCGTGGAAAGGTAGTCGTCCCAGAGCAGCGGTGACGCCTCGCCGTCAGGCTCCACGCTGGGCTTCCGCCACGCGGCCCAGCTCAGCGATCGCGCGCTCGATCTGCTCGTCGGCGAGGTAGGGCGCGGGGCCCAGGCGTAGTTGATCTCCCCGGAAATCGGCCAGGACGCCGCGCGCGCGGAGTCCGGCGCAGATCGCTTCGGCGCGGGGCGACCGGAGCGCCAGAAAGCCGCCGATCCGTTCGAGTGGAAGGGAGCGATCGCGCGCGATCACCCCGGCGTCCTTGCCGAGCGCGTCGAAGCCGCCGGCCAGGAGACGCAGCTGATGCTCGCTGATCGCGCGCAGCCGCTCCGGCGTGAGCCCCTGCTGCTCGAAGAAATCGAAAACGCGTGCGGCGCGATAGTGGCTGGTGGGGTCGTACGTCGCCCCGGCCCATCGGTCGGGCCCTTCCGCGTAGGCCACGCGTCCGGACGAGCGATCGGTGAGATGCGCGAACTCGCCGTACCAGCCGGTGATCACCGGCCGGTAGTCGCGGGCGTGCGGCGGAACCCGCAGGAAGCAGTTCCCCTCCCCCAGCTGGCAGTACTTGTAGCCGCCGCCCACGACGAACGCCTCCTCCAGCCCCTCGGCGCGCAATGAGAAGGGCACGACGTTCAGATGGTGATAGGCGTCGACCAGCAGCTCGGTGCCCTGTGCCCGGCACGCCACCGCCACGGAGCCCAGCCCCGGGACGATCGCCGCGTTTCCGAAGAGCACGGAGGAGGCGAGCACCGCGGCCGTCCTGCCGTTCACGGCCCCGGCGAGGCGATCGGCGATGGCGTCGGGAGGGTCGGCGGGCACCTTCACGATCTCGAGCCGTCCATCCTCGGCGAGCCGGTCGAGCTGGCGGCGGATCGAGTGGAATTCGCCGTCGGTGGTGACCAGCCGCGGCCGCTCGCGCAGGGGAAGGGCGGAGAGAAAGCGCAGCACCAGCTCGTGGGTGTTCTGCCCGAGCGCGACCTCGTCCGGCGCGGCGCCGAGGAGCCTGGCGAAGCCGCGGCGCACGCGGTCGGCCTGTTCCGCCGCGCGCCCCCACTTCTCGTCCACCAGCGCCGCCGCGTCGTTCCACGCCTGGACCTGCCCGTCGAACGCGACGTCCGGCCACGCCTGGTGCGAATGACCCGTCAGGAGGAGCCGCTCGGAGACCCGGAAGCGCGTGTAGTGCGCAGCGAGATCGCCCGGCGTCATAGCTCCGACCGGATCGCCCACAGGTCGGGGAAGAACGGACGGTCCAGGGTCGTGCGCAAGTAGGCGGCCCCCTCCGACCCCCCGGTCCCCTGCTTCGAGCCGATCGTGCGCTCCACCATCTTCACGTGGCGGTAGCGCCATTCCTGGAAGCCCTCGTCCAGGTCCACCAGCCGCTCGCACAACGACGCCGTCATGGCGTCCTTCCGGTAGACCTCGATCAGCACGCGGTGCAGCTCCGGCGCGGGGGCGACCGCCTGGGTCACGTCCCGCCCCAACAGCTCCAGCGGCACGTCGTAGCCCGCCGACGCCAGGAATCGGAGGAAGGCGTCCCACACGGTCGACTCCGACGCGCGCCGCTCCAGCCGCTGGCGCGCCGTGCTCCCCTCGGGATAGCGCGCGAGCGCCGCGTCGCTCCGCGCGCCGAGCAGGAACTCCAGCTCCCGGAACTGCCACGACTGGAACCCGCTCCCCGACTCCAGCCGCGCCCGGAAGGAGAGGAACTCCAGCGGCGTCATCGTCTCGAGCACGTCGATCTGCGCGACCACGACCTTGAGGATGGTGAGCACCCGCTTCAGTGTGTGCAGCGCGCGGGGGAGATCGTTGGCGGCGAGGCGCCCCTTGAGGTAATCCATCTCGTGGAGCAGCTCCTTGAACCACAGCTCGTAGACCTGGTGGATCACGATGAAGAGCGTCTCGTCGTGCTCGGGCCCCTCGGAGAGCGGGGACTGCAGCGCGAGGAGCTCGTCGAGTTTGAGATAGCTGCCGTAGGTGACTCCCATCGCGCCTCCGATCAGGAAAAGCGGGGACGAAACTGGTTCAGCGATTCGTAGGGATCGGGCCAGGGAAGAGGCCAGCCCAGCTCGTAGGCGGCGTGCCGCGTCCAGTACGGGTCCCACAGGTGCGCCCGCGCCAGCAGGCAGAGATCGGCGCGCCCCGCGGCCAGGATCGTGTTCACGTCGGCGTAGGAGGAGATGTTTCCCACCGCCATCGTCGCGATCCCGGCCTCGTGCCGGATCCGGTCGGCGAAGGGGGTCTGGAAGAGCCGTCCGTAGACCGGCCTCTGGTCGGGCACCGTCTGCCCCGCTGAGACGTCCACGATATCGCACCCCGCGGCCTTCAGCATCCGCGCGACACGGACCGAGTCCTCGGGGCCCATGCCGCCGGGCTTCCAGTCGACCGCGGAGATGCGAACCGACATGGGGCGCTCCTCGGGCCAGACCGCCCGCACGGCGCGGAACACCTCGAGCGGAAAGCGCATCCGGTTCTCGAGGGGGCCGCCGTACTCGTCCTCGCGCCGGTTGGTGAGCGGCGAGATGAAGCTCGCGAGCAGGTAGCCGTGCGCCATGTGGATTTCCAGGAGGTCGAACCCCGCCGTCACGGCGTGGTGCGCCGCCTGGGTGAACTGCCCGACCACCAGGTCCATGTCGGCTCGCGTCATCTCGCGTGGCGTCTGGCTGTGCGGGAAGTAGGGGATCGGCGAAGGGGCGAGAATTGGCCAGCCTCCCGTCTCCAGCGGCTGCGCGTCCCCCTCCCACGAGAGCTTGGTCGCGCCTTTCCGTCCCGCATGGCCCAGCTGCATCGCGATCTTCGCCGGCGTCCGCCCGTGCACGAAGTCCACGATCCGCTTCCACGCGGCCGCGTGCCTCTCGGAATAGAGCCCCGTGCACCCCGGAGAGATCCGCCCCTCCGGGCTCACGTCGGTCATCTCGACGAAGACGAGCCCGGCGCCGCCGATGGCGCGCGACCCGATGTGCACCAGGTGCCAGTCGTCGGGCATGCCGTCGGTCGCCGAGTACTGGCACATCGGCGAGACGACGACGCGGTTCCGGAATACCAGGTCGCGCAGGCGGAACGGCGTGAACATCGGCGGAGGCGCCGGCGCGCGCGGAACGGGAGCGCCCGACTGCTCCTCCGCCCGCTCCGCGAACCAGGAGTCCACCCGCGCGGTGAAGGCCGGGTCCCGAAGCTTGAGATTTTCGTGCGTCACGCGAAGGCTCCGCGTGATCAGGGTGAACGCGAACTGGAGCGGGTCGAGGTCCATGTAGCGCTCGGTGTCCTCGAACCACTGGAGCGAGGCCTGGGCGGCGCGCTGCAGGCTCTCCACCGCGGGGCGGCGGGCGGCTTCGTAGGCCGTGAGCGCGTCGGCGATGGAGGGCTGGGTCCGGAGCGCTTCGACCAGCGCCACGGCATCCTCCATCGCGAGCTTGGTCCCGGAACCCACCGAGAAGTGGGCCGTGTGCGCCGCGTCCCCCGCGAGCACGACGTTGCCGTGGGACCAGCGCTCGTTCCGGATGGTCGGAAAGCTGCGCCAGATCGAGCGGTTCCCGAGGAGGCGGTGCCCCTCCAGCTCCTCGGCGAAGAGCGCCTCGCAGAAGGCGATCGTGCGCCCCTCGTCCCCCTCGGCGAGCCCGGCCCGGCGCCACGTCGCCTCGGTGGCTTCGACGATGAACGTGGAGCGATCGGGCTCGTACTGGTAGGCGTGCACGCGCCAGAGCCCGCTCGCGTCGCTCTTGAAATAGAAGGTGAACGCCGGGAAGGGCTTCGTGGTGCCGAGCCACACGAACCGGTTGGGCCGGACGTCCACGACCGGTCGGAAGTGCTCGCGATAGCGCTCCCGCACGGCGGAGTTCACGCCGTCCGCGGCGAGGATCAGGTCGGCTCCCTCGAGCGCCGCGGGGTCGAGCATCTCCCGCTCGAAGCAGAGGCGCACGCCCGCCTCGCGGCACCGGGCGGCCAGGATGCCGAGCAGGCCCGCCCGGGAGAGCCCCGAGAAGCGGTGCCCCGTCGAGACGAGGGTGTGTCCCTTGTAGTGGACCTCGATGTCGTCCCAGCGGTGGCAGCGCGCGGTCATCGCGGCCGCGACGTCGGCGTCGGCGACGGCGAGCGCCTCCTCGGTGGCATCGGAGAAGACCACGCCGAAGCCGAAGGTGTCGTCGGGCCGGTTCCGCTCGTAGACGGCGATCTCGTGCCTGGGGTCGGCCCGCTTCAAGAGCAGCGCGAAGAAGAGCCCGGCGGGGCCGCCGCCGATGACGGCGGCCTTCATCGCCCGGCCTGCAGCACCTGCCCGGCGATCACGAGGTGCTGGATCTCCGTCGTCCCTTCGTAGATGCGGAGCGCGCGGACGGCCCGGTAGAGACGGTCCACCGGATGGTCGGCCAGGACGCCGCGCGCGCCCAGGATCTGCACGGCGTCGTCCACGATGCGCTGCGCGGCCTCGGTGGCGTACGACTTCGCCATCGCCGCCTCCATCGTGACGCGCTCGGCGCCGTGGTCGGCTTCCCACGCGGCGCGGTAGACCAGGAGGCGCGCCGCATCCAGCTCCGTCGCCATGCGCGCGATCTTCTCCTGGACCAGCTGGAATTCGGCGAGCGGCTTTCCGAACTGCGTCCGGGCGCGCGCGTGGGCGGCGGCTTCATATACGCCGCGTGCGGCCATGCCGCACGCGGCGGCGCCGACCGTGGCGCGCATCCGGTCCAACGTCTTCAGGCCCAGCGCGAACCCGCGCCCCTCTTCGCCGAGGAGGTTCGCCGCGGGAATCCGGCACCCCTCGAACGCCAGCTCCCCCAGAGGGTGCGGCGCCGAGAGCACCTGGGGTCCCACAAAGCGCAATCCCGGGGCATCGGCCGGCACGAGGAAGGCGGAAATCCCCTTGCCGCGCGCGTCCGGATCGGTCGAGGCGAAGACCACGTAGAAGTCGGCGATGCCGGCGTTGGAGATGTACGACTTGGCGCCGTCCAGGACGTAGTCGCCGCCGTCCTTGCGTGCGCGCGTCCGGAGCGCGGCCACGTCCGATCCCGCCTCGGTCTCCGTCATGGCGAACGCGCTCATGGCGCGCCCCGCGATCGCTTCCTCGGCGAGCCGGGCGCCCGTGGGAGAGCCGGTCGTCAGGAGCGGCAGCGTTCCCAGCCCCTGCAGCGCGAACACCGCGTCGGCGAGCGGGCTGGCCGCCGCCAGCGCCTCGCGCGCGAGGCAGCAGGCGCGCCAGTCGCCGCGGCGGATCGGCTCCAGCATCCTCCCCGCTCCGAGCGCCGCCAGGATCGCGCGCGCTTCCACCCGCGCCGCCGCATCGGTCGCGGCGGGGGTGCGCGGGGCGATCTCGCGCGCGGCGAACGCCGCGGCCTCGGCCGCGAACGTCTCGTGCGAGGGATCGAGAAGGGCGCGGACGGGGCGCGGGTCGGGAATCAACGGAACCGCGGCTCCCGCTTCTCGCGGAACGCCTCGTAGGCCTCGCGGAAGTTGGGGTGCTCCATCAGGGCGGCCTGGGCGTCCGACTCGTAGTTCAGCGCGGAGACCAGATCCTGGCTGAACTCGTAGTCGAGCGCCTCCTTGGTCACGGCGAGCGCGGCCGAGGGCCCGCGCGCGAGCTTCTCCGCGTAGGCCGTCGCCTCCGCGAGGACGCGGTCCGGCGCCACCACGCGATGATAGAGCCCGATCTCGTAGGCGCGCTTGGCGTCGATGAAGTCGCCGGTCATCAGCAATTCGGTCGCGCGCCCCAGCCCCACGATGCGCGGCAGGAGCCAGGAGGCCCCCATGTCCGCGCCCGAGAGGCCGACCCGAACGAAGAGGAAGGCGATCTTGGCCGTCTCCGACGCGATCCGAAGGTCGCACGCCGTCGCGATCACGGCGCCGGCCCCGGCCGTCGTGCCGTTCAGCGCGGCGATCACAGGCTTCCTGCAGCCGCGGATGTTCCGGATCAGGTCGCAGGTCATGCGCGTGAACTCGCGGAGCCCGCCGAAGTCGCGCTCGAACAGCGCGCCGATGATCTCCTCCACGTCCCCGCCGGAGCAGAAGCCGCGCCCCGCGCCGGTCAGGACGATCGCGCGCACCCCTTCCTCCTGGTCGAGCGCGGCGAAGAGATCGCGCAGCTCGGCGTAGACCTCGAACGTGAGCGCGTTCAGCCGCTCGGGCCGGTTCAGCGTGATCGTGGCCACGCTCGTCGCCTCGTTCACGGCATAGAGGAAGGACTTCGGCTGGAGCGGGGTGAGATCGGCCGGCCTCGGCTCCTGGCTCACGCGCCACCTCCGCCGATGACCGCCGTCGCTTCCATCTCCACCATCGCTCCGCGGTCCATCAGCCCCTTCACCTCCACGAGCGCCACCGCCGGATAGAAGCGCCCCAGCCGCGCGCGCCAGGCCTCGCCGACGGCTCGCCGGGCAGCGCGATACGCGGCGAGATCGGTCACATAGATGGTGAGCCGCGCGAGATCCTCGGGGCGCCCGTCCGCCTCGGCGATCACCGCAAGCACCTTGTCGAGAGCGCGCACGAACTGCGCGGCGAAATCGGGGGGATCGCCGGCGGCCTCTTCTTCCCATCCGGCCTGCCCCGCGACGAACAGAAGTCTTCCCCCCGCCGGGGCGAGGAGTCCGTTGTTCCAGCCCTTGGGCTCGCCCAGCGAGGCCGGGTTCACGATCTGGAACGTCACGCCGCGTGCACCCGCGCGCCCAGGACCACCGTCTGTCCCGTCGCCTCATCGCCGCCCATGGCCATCTTGAGAATCGCCTCGCCCACCTCCTCGGTCGTGAGCAGCCGTTCCTGCCCCGTCGTGCCCAGGATCGCCGCGAGCGCCTCGGGATGGGAGAGCCCGCCCCGCGACATCGCCCCCGCGACCGCTTCCTTGGTGATCGAGGTGTCGACGTATCCGGGACAGATCGCGTTCACCGTCACTCCCTTCCCCGCCAGCTCCTCGGCGAGGCAGCGCACCAGGCCGATCACCGCGTGCTTCGACGCGGCGTAGGGCGCGATGTACTTCCCCCCCGTGAGCCCCGCGATCGAGGCGACGGCGACGATCCGGCCATAGCCCCGCTCGGCCATCGCGGGCGCGAACTCGCGCGCGCAGAGAAAGGCGCTCCGCGCGTTCGCGCGCATCATGCGGTCCCAGTCGGCCGCCGCCACGTCGGCAAAGCGACCGGCCATCGCGGCGCCGGCGCTCATCACGAGCACGTCGACCGGGCCGAGCGCCTCCCGGACCTCGCGCGCCAGCGCGCGCACCGGCTCCTCCTCGGCGACGTCATGCGCGTGGGACGACGCGCGGCCGCCCGCGTCGAGGATCTCCCCCGCGATCAGGTCCACCTCGCGGCGCGATCGCGCCGCGACGGCCACCGCCGCACCCGCGGCCGCGAGACGCCGCGCCGCCGCGGCGCCGATCCCACGGCCGCCCCCGGTGACCAGAGCGACGCGCCCCGAAAGCGGCCGGTCAGCCACGGTCCCGCTCCAGCACCGCCTCGGCCAGAATCGCTCCGAGCGCCTCGATGGTGCGCCTTCCCTCCTCGGCGGTGGCGTCGGCGGGCCAGCCGAAGTAGGCCCGCGGACCGCCGGCTTCCTCGAACGTGCGCGCGCCGGTCCGGATCGCTCGCGAGAGCGACGCGGGATTGGGCGCAAGCCCCCGGCGCGTCTCCTCGCGCACGAGGTCGGGGCGGGCCGCGAGCACGACCGAGCCCTCGTAGCGGCCCGCGTGGCAGGCGCCGGTCTGGAATTCCTCCCCCAGCCGTAGCGCCCAGGGCTTGCGCGTCAGATCGGGGCAGATCACCGGAAGAAGCTCCTCCTCGTCGGCCAGAGCGCGCGCGGCGGCGAGCGTCTCGAGATGGGCGGGGTCCAGATGGGCGTTGGCCACCCCGAGCGCGGCGAAACCCTGGCGCGTGAGCTCCCGCGCGAGGTCGAGCAGGATCGCACGCACGCTCGCGGCGCCGACCGAGATCGTCCCCGGAAAGCCGGCGCCGAACGGGGCGGCGGCGTAGGGAAGCGCCGGGAGCACCACCGCGATCCGCCCCTTCGCCTCGAGACGGTCCGCGGCGGCGGCGGCCATCGCTTCGGCCAGGATCACGTCGGTGGCGAGCGGAAGATGGGGGCCGTGCGCCTCGATGGCGCCGACCGGAAGCAGGGCGACGGCCCGCGGGCGGTCGAGATCCCGCGCCTCTTCCCAGGTCAGGTCGGCCCACTTGCGCGGCGCCACAATGTCCTCCGAGTCGGGTCTTGCCGCCCGCAGGCCGGGCGTCCATCATGGGACCAGCCACGAAACTTACCATGACCTACGAGCCGCCGGAACGCCTGAACCTCGCCGATCACTTCCTCGACGCCCGCGTCCGCGAAGGGCGCGGCGGCCGGACGGCGCTCGTCACCGACCAGGGCTCCCTCACCTACGCCGACGTCCAGGCGCTCGCCAACCGCTTCGGCCACCTGATCCGGGCGGCCGGCGCCGAGCCGGAGCAGCGGGTGATGATCGCCCTCCCCGACGGCCCCGAGTTCGTGGCGGCCCTCTTCGGGACGCTGAAGATCGGCGCGGTCGCGGTCATGGTGAACCCCGGGCTCTCCCTCGAGGAGGTCCGGCATCTCCTGGCCTACACGCGGGCGCGGGTCGTGGTCGCGCACCGGGAGACCGCGGGCGTCTTCGAGCGGGCCGCGGCCGAGGGCCCCCACGTGAAGCGGCTCCTCGTCGCGGACACCGACCCCTTCGCCCGGGCGCTGGCCGCCGCCTCCGCCGCGCTCGACGCCTTCCCCAGTCATCGCGACGATCCGGCCATCTGGCTTTTCTCCGGCGGGACGACGGGGCGGCCGAAGGCGGTCGTCCAGACGCACCGCTCCTTCGCCTATACCGCCGCCTGCTACGGACCCGAGGTGATCGGCTACACCGAGAACGACGTGACGCTCTCCGTGCCGAAGCTCTACTTCGGCTACGCCACCGGGGCGAACCTCTTCTTTCCCTTCGCCGCGGGCGCAGCCTCCGCCCTCTTCCCCGAGCCGGCCACCGCGGAGACGGTGTTCGCCAAGGTCCGGAAGTTCCGGCCGACCGTGCTCGTGAACGTCCCGACGATGGTGCACAAGATGGTGACCCACCCCGGCGCTTCGGCCCAGGACCTCGCCTCCCTTCGCGTGGCGATCTCCGCGGGGGAGGCGCTTCCCGCCGAGCTTTACGCGCGCTGGAAGAAGACCACGGAGGCGGAGCTCTTGGACGGCCTCGGCACCGCCGAGATGTGGCACATCTTCATCTCGAACCGGATCGGGGCGGTGCGCCCGGGGACGCTGGGCACCGTGGTCCCCGGCTTCGAGATCCAGGCGTGCGACGAGGAGGGGCGGCAGCTTCCCCCGGGCGAGACGGGCTGGCTCCGGGTGCGCGGCGGCGCGCGCGCGATCGGCTACTGGCAACATCAAGAAAAGACCGAGCAGGCCTTCCGCGGGGAATGGTACGTGACGGGAGACCTGGTCCAGATCGACGCCGGCGGCATCGTGACCTACTGCGGGCGCGGCGACGAGCTGCTGAAAGTGGCGGGCAAGTGGCTCGCGCCGGCCGAGGTGGAGGGCTGCCTGCTGGATCACCCCGCGGTGGTCGAGGCCGCGGTCGTCGGCGCTGCCGACGGGAGCGGACTGGTGAAGCCGATCGCCTACGTCGTGGCGCGCGAGCGGCGCGACGGTCTGGCCGACGAGCTGCGCGCCCACGTGCGCGAGCGGCTCGCCCCCTACAAGCACCCGCGCGAGGTGGTTTTCCTGGACGCGCTCCCCCGGACGCATCTCGGCAAGGTGGACCGGGGGCGCCTCCGGGCGGGGTAGCGGAGATGGCTGTGGCCCGCAGGGGGCCGCCGCGCGGCCGGGGCGCGCTCCTCGTCGGCACGTCGGGGTGGGCCTACCGCCACTGGCCCCGCTTCTATCCCCCCGAGCTTCGCCCGCCGCGGTTCCTGGCGCACTACGCCACGCGCTTTCCGACTGTGGAGGTGAACACCTCCTTCTACCACCTGCCGCTGCGCACGACCTACGCGAAGTGGGCGGCGGAGACCGGCCCCGACTTCCGCTTCACGCTCAAGCTGAGCCGCTACGTCACGCACATCAAGCGACTCTCGGGCGTGAAGGCGGAGACGCGTCTCTTCCTGGAGCGCGCCGAGCCGCTGGGTGAGAAGCTGGGCCCGATCCTGGTCCAGCTACCCCCGCAGCTCCGGGCCGACCCCGCGCGCCTGGAGCGCTTCCTCGCCATGTTCCGCTCCCTCGAGGTCGAACGCGGTGAGCGCGTGCGGCTGGCGTTCGAGTTCCGGCACCAGACCTGGTTCGATTCGGAACAAGCGCTCACCTCGCTCGCGCGACATGGCGCCGCCCTCGTCTTCGGCCAGTCGGGCCGCTATCCCTACCCTTCGGCCGAGCCGCTCACGGCCGATTGGGTCTATCTCCGGTTCCACGGACCGCGCGAGTTCTGCGCCTCGGAGTACGGGCGCGAAGGGCTCGCGCCGTGGGCGGGAAAGATCGCGCGGTGGCGCGCCGAGGGGAGGGACGTGTACGCCTACTTCAACAACGACGTGCACGGCTACGCGGTGGAGGACGCGGCGCTGCTCGTTCGGATGGCGGAAGGGTCGGGCGAGGGGCTGGGGTCGGAATGAGGCGCGGGCGGAAAGCGCGCCCGCGACGGTTCCGCGGGCGCGCCGGTATGACTCAACCATCCCGCCGTTACGAGCGGGCGCTCCTCGAAGAAGAGCGCGACCGGGACGAAGAGCTCCGTGAGCTGGAGCGGCGGGACGAAGACCGCGTCGAACCGGACCGCCCCGAGCTGGAGCGCCCCGAGCTGGACCGTCCCGAGCTGGACCGCGCCGAGCTGGAGCGCCGCGACGTGGAGCCCGTGCGCTTCCGGGGCACCTTGGCGCCCTTCTCGCGCGCCTCGGACAAACCAATCGCGATCGCCTGCTTCCGGCTGGTCACCGTTCCTCCGTGCCCCGACTTCCCCCGCTTCAGCGTGCCGTGCTTCTTCCGGCGCATCGCGCTCTCGACGGATTTGGAGGCGGACTCGCCGTAGCGGCGGCCGCTGGATTTCTTTCTGCGTGTCGGCATCGTCTTCTCCTGTTCGAACGGCGCGAACCGCGTTCGCGCTCCCAGGTCCACTCCCCTTGGTTCCCGTTGCGGAGTGCACATCCCATGCCGACGCGCGGCTCGTGGAGCGCTGCGAACCGCCTTGACCCTCTCCGACGATGCGGGTACGGTCGCGGGAACGGATCGATTCCGCGCGCCAACCCCTGGAGCCGACATGCCCCGCCGCGCCGCGCCAGCCCGCAAGAGCCCTTCTGCGCCGCGGCGCTCGCCCTCCCGAAATGGGAACGCCCGAAACGCGGAGCGCTCCACGGGCTCCGCCGCCTCGAAGCTCCTCGACGGCTGCCTCAACGTCGCCGACCTGGAAGTTCTCGCCAAGCGGAAGCTTCCCCGCGCGACCTACGACTACTACGCCGGCGGCGCCGAGGACGAGCGGACCCTGGCGCGGAACCGGGCAGGGTTCGAGCGCTACGCCCTGCTCCATCGCGTGCTCGTGAACGTCGAGCGCGTGGACACGAGCGCCTCCGTGCTCGGCTCCGCCGTCACGAACCCGGTGCTCGTCGCGCCGACCGCCTACCAGCGGCTCGCGGACGACCGGGGGGAGATCGCCACCGCCCGCGCGGCGGGAGAGGCGGGGTCGCTCATGACGGTCAGCACGCTCGCCACCCGAAGCCTGGAGGAGGTGGCGGCCGCGGCCACGGGGCCGCTCTGGTTCCAGCTCTACGTCTATCGCGACCGCGCCGTCACCGAGCGGCTGATCGCGCGGGCCGAGGCGGCGGGCTACCGCGCGCTCGTCGTCACCGTGGACACGCCGCTTCTGGGAAGGCGCGAGCGGGACCATCGGAACGGCTTCGCCCTTCCCCGCGGCATGACGATCGCGAACTTCACCGAGGATGCCGACCGCGCGGGGTTCGAGCGCTACGGCAGCCTCGCGGCCTACGCCTCGGCCCAGCTCGATCCCTCGCTCACCTGGGAATCGATCGAGTGGTTCCGGAAGCGGACCCGGCTCCCGATCGTGCTCAAGGGGATCGTGCGCGCGGACGACGCGCGGCGCGCGGTGGACTGCGGCGCCGACGGCGTCTGGGTGTCGAACCACGGAGGGCGGCAGCTCGACGGATGCGAGGCCTCGGTGCTCGCGCTGCCGGCGGTGGCCGAGGCCGTCGGGAGCGCCGCCGAGGTGTACGTGGACGGAGGGATCCGGCGCGGCAGCGAGGTCGTGAAAGCCCTGGCGCTCGGAGCGCGCGCGGTGTTCGTCGGGCGTCCGATTCTCTGGGGGCTCGCCGTCGGGGGGGAGCGCGGGGTCCGCCGCGTGCTCGATCTCCTGCGCGAGGAGGTCGCGCTCTCGCTGGCGCTCGCCGGGTGCGCTGACCTCCGCTCCGCGGACCGAAGCCTGGTCGTCTCCTGCGCATGACCGGCGTTCGGATCGCCTTCCCCCGTCCCGCGCTGGCCGCGGCGCTCGCCCTGGCGCTCTTCCCCGGCTGCCTCACCTACGAGAAGAGCCAGACCCGCGTCTCGGTCGACGCCAGAACAGGCGTCGCCCACGTGCAGACCACCTACTGGAACATCGCCTCGACCGAGCCGGGGCGCCGGGAGCAGTGGGACGACTTCGAGCAACTCGATTCCCTGCGGCGGAGCGACGCCTATTTCGTCACGAGCTATCTGCGGAGCCCGGCGGGCGGACAGGTCGGGAAGCGCCGGGTCTGGATCGAGAAGGGGCGGGTGCACGCGTCGGCCTCGGTCACGACGCGGGACCTGAACGAGCTCGCCGAGGGATGGAGCGCCGACTCCTCCGAATATCGCTACACGTCCAGCCTGGAGATCACCGCCACCAACGGACGGCGGACCGACGACGAGAAGCCCACCGTCGTCTGGCCACGCTCGGCGCGGCTGCTCTCGGTCGCCGAACGGGACCCGCACTTCGGCGAGGCGGTCCCGTTCCGGCCGGAGATCCGGGACAGCCTCGCGAAGCGGCTTCCGCCGGCGGTGAAGGCGGCGCATCCGAAGCGCGCCGCGAAGCACCCGGCCGCGCGGCGCCCCCGCGCCCCCTCCAGGCGGAGACGGTCGCATTAACGATCCGCTCGCCCGTCTCGGAGCCGGTTTCCTTCTCGGCCTCTCGCTCGTGGCCCCGCCGGGACCGGTGATGGCGATCATGTCCACCGCCTCGACCCAGGGACGGCCGCGCGAGGCGATCCGGACGGCGCTCGGGGCCATGACCGCCGACGCGACCTGGCTCGCGCTCGTGACCCTCGGATTCCTGACGGTGCTCCGCCGCCATCCCCGCATCGTGGGCGCTCTCGGCGTCACCGGCGGCGTGATGCTGCTCGGGATGGCCTGGGACGGGATCCGGACCCTGCGACGAGGAGCCGCCGCCTCGTCGGCGCGCGGCTCCTATCGTCTCGGGCTCATGACGGTGCTCGCGAGCCCCTTTTCCTTCGGCTGGTGGATGGCCAGCGGTCCGATCGTGATCTCGTCGCTCGGTGCGACGGGCATCGCCGGCCTTTTCCTGTCGATCCTCATCTACGCCGTCGCGATCAGCTACGCGCTCGCCTGGCTGGGCGCCCGCGTGGCGCACACCGCCACGGTCTTCGCCTGGATCGGCATCCTCATGCTGGCGGGGTTCGGCGTGCTCTTCATCGCCGAGGGGGCCCGCCTCGTCCGCGGCTAGTCGATCCCGTTAGTCGATCCGGGTCAGCTCCACGCGGCGATTCCTGGCGCGCCCGGCTTCGGTATCGTTCGGCGCGATCGGCCGCGTCTCGCCGTAGCCCCTGGCCTCCAGCCGCTTCGCGCTGACGCCCGCGCGGATCAGATAGGCGCGCACCGCCTCCGCGCGCCGCTGCGAGAGCTCCTTGTTGTAGGCGTCGTCGGCCACGGAGTCGGTGTGCCCGCCGACTTCCACGCGCACCTCGGGCCAGCGCAGGAGGGAGGCCGCGGTGCGGTCGAGCGTGGCCTTGGACTCGGGCGTCAGCTCGGCGCTGTCGGTGACGAAGTTCACCCCTTCCAGGATCAGCGTACGGGAGCCGTGCTGGAACATCGGCTCGCGCGTGTCCTTGAGACCGAAGCCGACGCCGACGAGAACCTGCGTGTTCGCCACGTTCGCGCCGCCGAGCCCTTCGTCCCCCATCCACCACTCCTCGCGCACCTCCATGTGGAACCGGGCTCCGGAGCCGGACGTCGGCCGGATGCCGATGCCGAGCGAGGCGAGCGGGCGTCCGAAGTCGTCGCGAGGCGTGGGAAGGTTCGCGTCGGCCCAGCCGAGCGCTCCCGCGAGGTACCAGGTTCCCCCTCCGTTCAGGCCGAAGTTCCGCTCCATGCCCACCCGCCCCTCCACCACCGTGGAGTGGTCGCCCGGCTCGGAGTCGATGCGGCTGTAGACGCCGTCGATGAACTGGGACCAGGGGCGATCCATGTTGGCGCCGATCCGGAGCCCCAACAGCGGCGACCAGCTCTGCTCGCGGCCGTGGTTGACCAGGTTCGGATCGGAACCCATGAATCCGAGGAGAAGCTTCAACTCGCCGGGATCGTCGTCCCGGGCGAGGGCGGGTGCCCCGGAGAACGCCGCCGCCAGCGCGACGGCCACGACAGCCACGACCAGGATCGGTCGCATACGACCTCCATCTCAGGGTTCGTTGTGCAGCCCCTCGGGGCTTGGGATGGGGCCAGCCTACACCGACCGGCCGCGGGCTTCATGAAATCTTCACCGGTTCGTGGCATGCTCAGCGGGCGATTGCCCTCTAATTTCCATTCGGAGCGCCACTTGACCCGAGCCCGAGTCCTGGTCGTGGACGATGACCCCAAGGTCCTGTCCTCCCTTCGCCTCTATCTGGAACACGCCGGATACGAGGTGGCGGCCGCGGCGGACGGACAGCGGGCCCTGGCCGTGGCCCGGGACTTCCGCCCCGACCTGGTCGTGCTCGACGTGATGCTCCCCAAGGGAGACGGCCTCGCCGTCTGCCGCGCGCTCCGGGCGGAATCGGAGATCCCGATCCTCTTCCTGACCGCCCGAGCGACCGAGGAGGACCGGCTGGAAGGACTGGATCTCGGCGCCGACGACTACGTGACGAAGCCGTTCAGCCCGCGCGAATTGGTCGCGCGCGTGCGCGCGATCCTCCGGCGGGCGGTGTCCGGCGAGGACGAGGAGCCCCGGCGGCGTTCCGCGCCGGCGGAGCCGCCGCCCGAGACCCTCCGGGTGGGCGCGCTCCGGATCGATTCCGCCCGCCACGAAGTGACGGTGCGCGGCGCGCGCGTGGAGCTCACGCCGCGCGAGTTCCGGCTGCTCCACGCGCTGGCGCGCGATCCCGGCCGCGCGATGAGCCGCGACGAGCTGGCCGAGCGCGCGTTCGGCCCCGACTACGAGGGGCTCGCGCGCACGGTGGACGCGCACGTGGCGAACCTGCGACGGAAGATCGAGCCCGACCCCGCTTGCCCCGTCTACGTGGAAACGGTGTTCGGGATCGGCTACCGGCTCCGCGCGGGACGCCGGAGCGGCGATGCGTAGCGGAACGCGCCATGCTCCGTAGCCTGCGGGCGCGCCTTCTCCTGCTCGTCGCCGTGGTGGCGGGGCTCTCGCTGGCGGCGGCCGCGCTGCTCTCGCGTCAGGCCGTGCGCACGGAGTTCCTCCGCCTGGAGACCAGCGAGCGGGCCGCGCGCCTCGACGACGCGGCGGCGATGCTCGACGCCTGGCTGCGCCGCACCGGCTCTCTCGCGGGCGCCGATTCCGTGCTCGGGCGGCTGCGCGCCTCCGGCGCGCGCGGCCGGGGCGGACTGGGCGCCGAATTCCTGCTGATCGCCCCCGACGGCGCCGTGCTCGGCGCGAGCACCCCCGAGTACCGGACGGCGAGCGTGGAGCTTCGCATGGACGGCGGCCTGGCGATCACGGTGCCGCGGCGCGAGGGGAACATCGTGCGCGTTCGGCGCGAGGTGCTGGTCGGAGGCCCGCGCGCGGCGATCCGGGGACCCGACGGCGCGCTTCGCGCGACGTTGTATCGCCTCCCCGCGATCCAGCCGGAGGCGATGCCCCCGCCCTTCATCATTTCGGTGAACCGCTGGCTCCTCCTGGCGGCGCTGGTCTCGGGCGCGCTCGCGATCCTGCTCACCCTCGCGCTCTCGCGCCGCATCCTCGGCCCGGTCGAGGCGCTGACGGGGGCGGTGCGCCGCATGGAGCGCGGCGATCTGACCGCGCGCGTGCCGGTCCGCTCGTCGGACGAGATCGCCGAGCTGTCGAGCGCCTTCAACCGCATGGCCGCTTCGCTCGAGGAGAACGAGGCGTCGCGGCGGCGCCTTTTGGGCGACGTGGCGCACGAACTGCGCTCGCCGCTCACCAACCTGCGCTGTCAGATCGAGGCGGTGGAGGACGGCCTCGCGACGGCGGACGCGGCGACGATGCGGTCGCTGCACGAGGAGACGCTGCTCTTGGGGAGGCTGGTGGAGGACATCCAGGACCTGGCGCTGGCCGAGGCGGGCCGGCTCCCGCTCCACCGCGAGCGGGTGTCGCCACGCGCGACGCTGGAGGCCGCGGCCGCCGCGTTCGCGCCGCTCGCGGCCGAGCGCGGGATCACGATCCACGCGGGAGGCGAGGGCGCGCCCGACGTGGACGCCGACCCCGCGCGGCTGAAGCAGGTGCTCCGCAATCTCCTCGCGAACGCGATCGCGCACACGCCCGAGGGAGGCACGGTGGAGCTCACCGCCAGCTTGGGCGAGGACGGCCGGGTGGCGTTCAGCGTGGGAGATACGGGAGCGGGCATCGCGCCCGAGGATCTGCCCCGGATCTTCGACCGCTTCTACCGGGCCGACCGGGCCCGCTCGCGGGAGACCGGGGGCTCGGGGATCGGACTGTCGATCGTGAAGCAGCTCGTCGAGGCGCACGGCGGATCGGTGTCGGCCGAGAGCCGGCCGGGAGCGGGCACCACCATCCGCTTCACGCTTCCCCAGGCGCGGCCTTCATAGCTCCTTCATACTCTGCGATTATCGTCCCTGGCGTGGCCGCGCGACGCGGCTCTACCACGCCGATCGAGGAGGAATGACGAACATGCGACGCACCGCCCTGTTTCTCGCTCTTGCCCTGTTCCTCGCCGCCGCGCCGGCGAGCAAGCGCGCGCCGGCGCCCAAGCCCGTGCCCAAGCCGGCGCCGGAGTCGAAGCCGGCGCCGGGCGCCAAGGCGCTCGAATTCCCGAACAACGAAGCGGGCCGGCACGCCGCCGCCTGGTTCGAAGCCTTCAACCAGGGCGACGAGGCGATGCGGAAATTCCTCCAGGCCCACGTCGCGCCCGCCGCGCTCGCGCGGCGCACGCTCCAGGACCGGATGGACATCTACCGCGACATGAAGGACGAGCGCGGAAGGGTCATGCCGCTCTCCATCGAATCGTTCACCGAATCCAGCGTGAAGGCGATCGCGCGCGGCGAGCGGGGCGGGCGCTTCGCGATCACGTTCCGCTGCGAGGACGACGCGCCGCACGGGCTCCTCGGGCTCCAGGTGGAGGACCTTCCGCCCGAGGAGGGCGCTCCCGAGGGGAACGAGGACGGCGGCTATTCCCGGGCGCCCGCGGGCCCCGTCATGAAGGACGCGCAGGTCGCGACCGCGCTCCGCGCGTACGTCGATTCGCTCGCGCGCGCGGACGCCTTTTCCGGCGCGATCCTTCTCGCGAAGGGAGATCGCGTGCTCGAGCGGAGCGCGTACGGCCTGGCCTCGCGCCGCTACGGCACGCCGAACCGGTTCGATACCAAGTTCAACCTCGGCTCGATCAACAAGGCGTTCACGAAGGTCGCGATCGAGCAGCTCGCGGCGCGGGGAAAGCTGAGCCTGGACGACACGATCGACAAGTACGTCCCCGACTATCCTCGCGATGAGGCCTCCAAGATCACGATCCGCATGCTGCTCGACCATCGGAGCGGCGTGCCCGACTTCTTCGGCCCCAAGTTCCAGAACGCCGACCGCACGCAGCTCCGGAGCGTCTCCGACTGGGTGCAGTTCATCCGCGACATGCCGCTTCGGTTTGAGCCCGGCACGCGCGAGGAGTACTCGAACGGCGGCTACATCCTCCTGGGCGCCGTCATCGAGAAGGCCTCCGGAATGGACTACTACGACTATGTGCGCCGGAACATCTACGAACCCGCGGGGATGAAGGACACCGATTCCTACCAGCAGGACGATCCCGTGCGGAATCTCGCCGAGGGGTACACGAAGTCGTCGGGTCGCGGCACCGACGGGAGGTGGCGCGATGCGGCCCTGATGCATCCCTGGCGCGGGAGCCCCGCCGGCGGCGGGTACTCGACCGTCGACGACCTCTATCGCTTCGCCCAGGCGCTGCGCTCGGGAACGCTGGGCGCTCGCGGCGAGGCGGGCATGGCGATCGCGGGAGGATCGCCCGGGACGAACGCGATGCTGATGATGCAGGGAGACTGGACGCTGGTGGTGCTCTCGAACCTGGACCCGCCCGCCGCAGAAAGGGTGGGAACCCGGTCGGGCGCCTGGCTCCGGCGGGCGGGAGTTCCCATGGGCGGCGCGACGCACCGGATCTCGGCCCGACCGCTCGGGGCCGAGCGTTCGGCCCGCGAGGAGAAGCCCGCGTCCACGATCCTTCCGGATGGGGGTGCCGCGGTGCCGATGACCTGGGCGGGACACCTCGCCTCGGTCTCCGTGATGCTGAACGGGCAGGGTCCCTTCCGCTTCGCGATCGATACCGGCGCGGCCGGCTGCGCTCGGATCGATGCCGCGGTGGCCCGGAAGCTGGGCCTGCCGGTGGTCGGCGAGGCCCGCGTCGGCGATCCGAGCGGGAAGAACATGAAATCGGCGGAGATCGTCTCCATCGATTCCCTCGCCATCGGCGGCGCTCGCTTCGTGGGGTTGACGGCCACGGCGGGCGATCTCGCGGGCCACTTGCCCGGCGAGGCGGTCGACGGGATTCTCGGATTCGGTTTGTTCGACGACTGCCTGCTCACGCTGGACTTTCCCGCGCTCCGGATGACGCTGGCCGAGGGTTCGCTGCCGGCAGACGGAGCCGGCGTCCTGACCTACCGCGACGAGCGCGGGATACCGTCCGTGACGATGCGCGTCGCCGGCGTGAGCGTGGACACGGACGTGGACGCGGGCGCCATGGGCGGCTTCAGCCTCCCCGAATCGTTCGCGGCGAAGCTGCCCCTGGCCGAGCCGCCCCGCGTGGTCGGACACGCCCGAACGGTCTCCAACGAATTCGAGATCAAGGCCGCGCGCCTCGACGGCGACGTGGCCGTGGGCGGGACCACGTTCGCCAAGCCGATGGTCGAGTTCCAGCCCGTCTTCGACGTGGGGAACATCGGCGCGCGGGTTCTCCGGGATTTCGCAGTCACGTTCGATCCGAAGAATCATCGGATGAGACTGGCGCGCAGCGCCTAGGCAAGACCTTCAGGGGCGAGTAGGATGAAGCCTCCCCCGAGGCTGCCACCCTGACTCTCTCCTCATCCTGGAGGAAGCATGCCCGCGCCCCGATGGCTCTGGAAGCTCCGGCCCTGGCCCTGGCTCCCCCTTCTCGTGCTGCTCGCTCCGTGTCCTACGCGAGCCGCCGAAGACGCGGATGAGCCCATGAGAAACACCCTCCGGCCGCACGCGCGGGCGCTGGAATTCGAGGTCGAGCCCCGGCTCGACGGCCTTGCGGGCTCGGCAACCATCTCCGGAAAGTACCACCTCAGCGCGCGAACAGCGATTCGCATCGGGTTCCTGTTCGCGGCGTCCGGCGGCGGCGGCTCGGCGGAGGATCGACTGTACCAGGACACGCTGCTGATCGCCTCCTCCTCGAGCGGCGACTCGGACGCGCACACGATCAACGTGTTTGCGCACGCCGTGCGTTATGCTCGTCTGGGCGCGCGTTTCGGGTTGTTCGGCTTTGCCGGACCCACCGTGCGCCAGGAGTGGTCGTCCCAGAGCAGCACGACGCGTGACTCCAGGAGTTCGGGGGTCTCCGCGTATCACTCGGAGGGAAGAACGTGGGGCGTCGGTAGTGATTTGGGAGCCGGTCTCGAGTGGTTCTTTTCGCGCCGATTCAGTCTCGGCGCCCGATGGGGAGTGGCATTCCTGTACTCGGAGCCGCACAGTGTATCTCGTCAGGTTTCGAGTGACGGCGTCAACCCGTCCGAGGTTCGGATCCACGAGTCCAACGGACACGGATTTGCGATCAACTCGACTCCGGCGGTCATCATGCTTGGAGGATACTTCTGATGGCCGATGCGATCACCAGTGAGAACGAGCTAGCCGCCATCGTGCGTGGCGCGAAGCGCGTGGCCGTGATCGGTATGGTGGACGAGCAGCGCTCCGACCGTCCGGCGTACACCATTCCCGAGATGTGCCGCCAGACGGGGATGGAGGTCGTCCCGGTGAACCCGCGCATCGAATCCTCGCAGGGGCTCAGGGCCTACCCCGACCTGGCCTCCGTTCCGGGGACGTTCGATCTGGTGAACGTCTTCCGACGCTCCGAGGATGTCCCGCCGCACGCCGACGAGGTGCTCGCGCTCCCGCCCGAGCGGCGCCCCAAGGTGTTCTGGATGCAGAGCGGGATCCGGAACGACGAGGCCGCGGCGAAGTTGGCGGCGGCGGGGATCCAGGTCGTGCAGGACCGGTGCCTGGGGGTGTACGCGGCCCGCTACCGGACCTGAGGGAGGTACACCCGCAAGCTTCGGATAGTGCCCTTCGGCGCGCGGCCCTATCGTCTCCGACATGAACGAACTCGCGATGACCCACGAACCCTCCGTTCTCGAGCCGCGCTCCGGCGCCGACCCGCGCTGGCGCGCCGTGCTCGCGCGCGACGCGCGCCAGGATGGACGCTTCGTCTTTGGCGTCCGGTCCACCGGCATCTACTGCCGCCCCTCCTGCCCCGCGCGAAAGCCGCGGAAGAACCAGGTCGTCTTCTTCCCCGACGCCGACGCGGCGGAGCACGCGGGATTCCGCTCCTGCAAGCGGTGCCGTCCTCGCGACGCCGCGCCCCATCCGCACGCGGAGCTGGTCCGGCGCGTCTGCGCCCACATCGAGGAGCGGGCCGCCGAGGAGCGCGTCACCCTGGAGGCGCTCGCGCGGGTCGCGCGGATGTCGCCCCATCACCTGCAGCGCACCTTCCGGAGCGCCACGGGCATCTCGCCGCGCCAGTACGCGGACGCGGTGCGTCTCACGACGCTCAAGGAACGGCTGCGTCGAAAGGAGCCGGTCACGATGGCCATGACGGAAGCGGGATACGGATCGAGCAGCCGCCTCTACGAGCGCTCCCCCGAAGCGCTGGGGATGACGCCCGGCGACTACCGCGCGGGCGGTGCCGGCGCGAAGATCGCCTACACGGTGGCCAAGTCGCCGGTCGGAGCGCTGCTGGTAGCGGCCACCGGCCGCGGCGTCTGCAGCCTCAAGATCGGAGGCGACGATGCGTCGCTGGCGCGGGCCCTGCGCGAGGAGTTTCCGGCCGCCGAGCTGAAGCGCGACGAGGCCGCGCTCGGCCGCTGGGTGCGGGCGATCGTGAATCATCTCTCGGGGCGGGAGACCCGCCTCGACGTGCCCCTCGACATCCGCGCCACGGCCTTCCAGTGGCGGGTGTGGGAAGCGCTGCGCGCCATCCCGTACGGCGAGACGCGGAGCTACCAGGAGATCGCGAAGATCGTGGGGGCGCCCAAGGCGGCGCGCGCCGTGGGGCACGCCTGCGCCACGAATCCCGTCGCGATCGTGATCCCCTGCCATCGCGTGCTGCGCGGCGACGGATCGCTCGGCGGCTATGCGTACGGGCTGGACGTGAAACGGAAACTCATCGACGCCGAGCGTTTGCGGCGCGATCGCGCTCGGGTTATTTCAAGAGAGCCGAAGCGAGCGCGCCCGGGTCGGTGACGGGCGCGTTGCAGGCGAAGTTCTCGCAGACGTAGGCGGCCGGAACCCCGTTCACCGGGAGCTGGGTCGCCGTGAAGGGAGCGATCTTCGCCAGGGCGTCCCCGGCGGGACCGGGCTCGCGCAGCAGGAATACGGTCCTGGGCGCGTACCCCGCGCGCGCGGCACGAAGCAGCGCGGCCGTCGCGGGCGCCTCGGCGGGGCCCGCGATCACCACCTCACGCGTCGGGCCGAAGGCGAAATCGAGCGCCGACAGGAGCTGCGCGTGCGCTCCCGGAAGCCGCGCCACCGAGCCGCCGAAGGCGCGCACCGTCTCCTCGGCCCGCCGCTCCAGCTCCGACCGCCCGGTCATGCGCGACAGGCGGAGCAGCACGAGAACCACGACCGAGTTCCCCGAAGGGACCGCCCCGTCGTAGATCTCCTTGGTGCGCGCCAAGAGCGGCGCCGCGTCCGACCCCGTGAAGAAGAAGCCCCCCTCCTTCTCGTCGCCGAACAGGCGCTCCATGTCCCCCGCCAGCGCCAGCGCGCGCTCCAGGTGGCGCGGATCGAACGTCGCCTCGTACAGCTCGAGCGACCCCCAGGCGAGGAAGGCGTAGTCGTCGAGGTAGCCCGGATGGGCCGCCTCCCCCTCGCGCCACCGCGCGAAGAGCCGGCCGTCGGCGCGCAGGAGGTGCCGCTCCAGGAAGTCGATCGCCCGCTCGGCCGCCTCGGCGAGCCGCGGCTCCTCGAGCGCGACCGAAGCCTTCGCGAGCGCCGCGATCATGAGCCCGTTCCAGGCCGTGAGCACCTTGTCGTCCCGGAGCGGCCGCGGCCGCTTCGCGCGCGTCTCGAGGAGCCGCACGCGGTCGGCCTCCAGGCGTTGTGCCATCGCGGCGGCGTCGAGCCCCGTCTCCCGTGCCACGGCGCCCGGATCCTCGGTGAGGTGGAGGATGTTCGTCCCGGTCAGGTGACCTCCCGCCGGATCGATCCAGTTCCCCTTCGGCTCGGCCCCGTAGACGCGCGCGAACAGCGCCGCCTCTTCGGGCCCCAGCGCCCCCTCCAGCTCCTCCATCGTCCAGACGTAGAACTTCCCCTCCTCCCCTTCGCTGTCGGCGTCCTCCGCGGAGTAGAAGGCCCCTTCGGGGGAGGTGAGATCGCGCGCCACGTACGCCGCGATCTCGCGCGCCACCGAGGCGTAGAGCGGATCGCCCGTGGCCTGGTGCGCCTCGACGTAGGCCATGAGGAGGAGCGCCTGGTCGTAGAGCATCTTCTCGAAGTGCGGCACCAGCCATTCGCGGTCGGTCGAATAGCGGTGCGCGCCGAAGCCCAGCTGGTCGTAGACGCCGCCCCGGCGGATCCAGCGGAGTGTCCGCTCCACCATGTCGAGCGCGCGGCCGTCGCCGGTGCGCTTCCAGTAGCGCAGGAGAAACGTGAGCTGGTGGGGCGTCGGGAACTTGGGCGCGGTGCCGAACCCGCCGTACTCCTCGTCGAAGCGCTGCTGCATCTGCTCGAAGGCCTTGGTGAGGAGGCCCGGCTCGGGACGCTCGCCGGGCATGCCCGCGAACTCGCCGCGAACCGCCTCCACGATCTGTCCCGCGACGTCCTCGACGCGATGCCGCTGCCCTTCCCATGCCGAGAGCACCTGATACAGCATGTCTTTCAACCCGGGCCGTCCGAAGCGCGACTCGGGCGGAAAATACGTGCCCGCGAGGAAGGGGCGGCCGTCCGGCGTCAGGATGACGGTCAGGGGCCACCCTCCCGAGCCGGTGAGCGCCTGGCAGACGGTCATGTAGACGTGGTCCACGTCGGGGCGCTCCTCGCGGTCCACCTTGATCGGCACGTAGCTCGAATTCAGGATCGACGCGATCTCCACGCTCTCGAACGACTCGCGCTCCATGACGTGGCACCAATGGCAGGTCGCGTAGCCGATCGAGAGGAAGATCGGCCGGTCCTCGGCGCGCGCCTTCGCGAACGCCTCGTCGCCCCAGGGAAACCAGTCGACGGGGTTGTGGGCGTGCTGCAGGAGGTAGGGGCTCTTCTCGGAGGCGAGCCGGTTCGTGTGACGCGGTGCCGTGCCGGGCGCGCCCGCGGGCGCGGTGGGATCAGGAGACATCCTGGATGATCCCTCCCGCCACGACGCGGTCGCCGTCGTAGAGCACGAGCGACTGCCCCGGCGTCATGGCGCGCTGCGGCTCCTGGAATCGAACCCGCGCGGTGCTGGGCGTCTCGGGCCGGAGCGTAGCCGCGGCGGGAGCGTGGAGGTAGCGGATCTTCGAGGCGCCGACGATCGGGTCCGACGGGATCTCCCCCGAGAGGTAGTTCACGCGGGTAATCGCCGCCTCGCTGCGGTAGAGCGCGGCCTCGTCGTCCACGACCACCGTGCCCGTCTCCGGCTCGATCCGCGTGACGTACAGCCGCCGCCCCGCCGCCACGTTGAGGCCCCGCCGCTGCCCCACCGTGAAGCCGTGCACGCCCTCGTGCCGCCCCAGGGTCCTGCCGGACGCGTCCTGGACCTCGCCTGGCGGCGAGGTCCGCTCGGGATAGCGCTGGCGCAGGAAATCCACGTAGCGCTTCCCCTCGACGAAGCAAATGTCCTGGCTCTCCCTCTTGTCGGCGACCGCGAGACCCAGCTCACGCGCGGCCTCACGCACCTCGTTCTTGGTCAGGGTCCCGAGGGGAAAGAGCGCTCGGGAGATCGCCGCCTGCGTGAGGCCCCAGAGCACGTACGACTGGTCCTTGGCCGGATCGGCGGCGCGCAGGAGCGTGGCGCGCCCGTCGGCGTCCACGCCGCGTCGCGCGTAGTGCCCCGTGGCCACGATGTCGCACTCCAGAAGGTCCGCGCGCCTGAGCAACTCTCCAAACTTGAGCCAGTTGTTGCACTCCACGCAGGGGTTGGGCGTGCGCCCCGCGAGATACTCCCCCACGAAGTTCTCGATCACGTGCTCCCGGAAATCCTCTTCCAGGTCGAGCACGTAGTGGGGAAAGCCGATCTTCCGGGCCACCGCGCGGCAGTCGTCGATGGCGTCCAGGGTGCAGCAGCCCCGCGCGGGGGAGGGTCCCTCGGCGTAGCACCAGAGCTTCATCGTGACGCCGATGACGGTGTGTCCCGCGCGATGGAGAAGGGCCGCGGCCACGCACGAGTCCACGCCGCCGCTCATGGCGACGAGGATGGTCCGCTTGGACGCGGGCAGGTCGGGCTTCATGGGGAGCGCCTGCTCAGGCCGCGAACGTGGGCGAGGCGGCGCGGAGCTTCTGGACGACGGCGGGGACCGTCTCGAGGACGTAGTCGATCTCGGCCTCGGTCGTGGCGCGGCCGACGCTCCAGCGCACGGCCGCCTGGGCGACCAGGGCCGGGACGCCCATCGAGAGCAGCACGCCCGAGGGGTGCGACGAGCCCGACTTGCAGGCCGAGCCGCTGGAGCAGGCGATCCCCTTCTGGTCGAGCGTGAGGAGCAGGTGCTCCCCCTCGGCCCCCACGAAGGAGAGGTGGCTCGTGTTGCAGGCGCGGGGCGCGGCGGCGCCGTGCACCACGACCTGCGGCACGCGCGCGATCAGCCCCTGCTCGAGCCGGTCGCGCAGCATCGCCATGCGCGGAGGCGCTGTGTCCAGCTCGGCGCGGGCAAGCTCGGCCGCCGCGCCCATGCCGACGATCCCGGGGACATTCTCGGTGCCGGGCCGGCGGCCGCGCTCGTGCTCGCCGCCGAAGAGGAGCGGGGCCGCCTTCGCGCCGCGCTTCACGTAGAGCGCGCCCACACCCTTCGGCCCGTAGAACTTGTGCGCCGCGATGGTGAGGAAGGTGGCCTGCCAGGCGCGCGCGTCGATCGGGATCTTCCCCGCGGCCTGCACGGCATCGGTGTGAAAAGCGATCCCGCGCGCGGCGCAGAGCGCGCCGATCTCGGCGACCGGTTGGAGCACGCCGGTCTCGTTGTTCGCGGCCATCACCGAGACGAGCACCGTGTCCGGTCGAAGCGCCTTCGCGACGGCGCCGGGATCGACGCGCCCGTCCGCCATCGCGGGGACGCGCGTCACGGTGAACCCCTCGGCCTCGAGCGCGCCGGCGGCGTTGCGCACCGCCTCGTGCTCGATCTCGCTCACCACCACGTGCCGCCCCTTCCCCGCCAGCGCCCGGGCGGCGCCGAGGACGCCCATGTTGTCCGACTCGGTCCCGCCGCTCGTGAACACGATCTCGGCGGGGGCGGCGTTCACCAGGGCGGCCACCTTCCCGCGCGCCTCCTCGATCGCGCCCTTTGCCTCCTGCCCGAAGGCGTGCGCGCTCGAGGCGTTGCCGTAGTGTTCCGCGAAATAGGGGAGCATCGCGTCGAGAACCTCGGCGCGGACGGGCGTGCTGGCGTTGTGGTCGAGATAGATCCGGGGCAACCGAAGACCTCCGAAGGGGGCCGAAGGGGCGCTGCGGGGCGCGATCCTCGTTCGAGGGTAACAAAGCGCGCGGGCCGGACGCAAATCGTACGCCCAGCCCGCGCGGGGAGGGAACCCCTCAGGTCCCCGAATGTGTCGTCGTCGCTACTTCGCCGCGCTCGAGTCGGTTCCGGCGGCCTTGGCCGCCTCGCTCGCGGACTGCGCGGCTTCCGCAGCCTTCGTGCCCGCCTTCTTGGCCGCTTCGGCGGCTTTGTCCGCCGACTCCTTGGCATCCGTGGCGTTTTCCGCCGCCTTCTCGGCCGCATCGTTCTTCGCATCGGCGGCCTTCACGGCTGCCTTCGCCGAGGCGGCCTTCTCGGTCGCGACCGCCGCCTTCGCGGCGCCGCCCATGGCCACCGCGCGCGGCACGATCTTCACCGACTTGATGGTGACCCACTCGAGCGGCTTGGAGTTCTCGCCCGGCATCATCGGATTGGGAGCCGTGCGGACGTTCGCGATCGCGTCCACGACGTCCATCCCCTCGATCACGTGCCCGAAGGCCGTGTACTTGTGATCGAGGAAGGGAGCCGACCCGTGCATCAGGAAGAACTGCGATCCGCCGGAATTGGGCTCGGCGGTGTGCGCCATCGAGAGGACGCCCTTCTCATGCTTGTGATTGTTGAACTCGTCGGGAATGGTCCAGCCCGGTCCGCCGGTCCCGAGATCGGGAGCCTTCGGGTTCTTGGACTTGGGGTCCCCGCCCTGGACCATGAAGCCGGCGATGATGCGGTGGAAGCCGGTGCCGTTATAGAAGCCGCTGCGCGCGAGCTTCTTGAAGTTGGCGACGGTCTTGGGGGCATCCTTGGGCCAGAACTCGATCACCATGCGCCCCTTGCTCGTCTCCATGACGGCGACGTCGTCGGGGCTGCCCACGGACTTGGCCGCGGCCTTTCCCTTGGCCGCGCCGGCCGCGAACGCCGACCCCGCCACGAGAATCCCGATGACCGCCGCCGTGACGATCCCCCCCGCGCCCATCCAATGTCTCGTCGTACCGAACATCGAACCTCCTTGCCGTTGCGCTGTCTCGATGGCCATTCCCCGGCCACCCCGTTCGTTCCGATCAGCCTTCCTTAATGTGTGATGCCCGCGTTCCGGTTCCCCTCAATTGCCCCGGTCCTTCGTCTTCAGGAGCTTGACGATCCGCCGCTGCCGCTCCAGCTCGCGGCGGGCCGGCTCGGCGTAGGCGGGGTCGGCGACCGCGGCCTCGAACACCGGGATGGCCTCGTCGTGCCGCCCCAGCTTGTCCAGCGCCTGCGCCCAGCAGAAGCGCAGGCAGGCGTTGGCGCTGTCGCTCTTCAGACCCTCGCGCGCCGTCTCGATCGCGCGCTGGTAGCGGTTGGCGTCGAAGTAGGCGTACGCCATGTTGCAGTAGACCCCCTTGTAGTTCTGGGGATCCTGGCGCGCCACCTCGCGGAACAGCTCCACGGCGCGGTCGGTCTTGGACGACTTGGCGTAGGCCTGCGCCAGGTAGTAGCGGTCGGCCGTGCCCAGCGAGTCGCCCACCGCCTCGTAGTGCTTGATGGCGACCGGAAAGCGCTCCAGCTTGAAGTTCACCCAGCCGAGCTGTTTCTTCGCCGCCACGTCGAGCGGCGCGATCCGGAGCACGTGATCGAGGGCGCTGGCCGCCTCGGCGTAGAGTCCGCCGCGCACCGCGGCGTCCGCCATCCCGCGCACCACCTCGGGATCGTCGGGCAGGAGCTCGGCCGCGCGGTAGTAGGCCGACATCGCCTCGGGGGTGCTTCCCTGCCGCGAGCGGACCTCGCCGAGCTGGCGGTAGACCTGCGCGAGCGCGGAGGGCTGGTTCTTCACCCCGCGCGCCGCGGCGGTGCAGAGCCCCGCCGCCTCATCGTAATCGCCGATCTCGGTGAGCGAATGCGCGAGCGCAAGTCGCGAGTCGAGATCGGCCGGCGTGAGCGCCACCGCCTGCCGGTAGGACTCGGCCGCCTTGTCCAGCTGCCCCATCGCCGCGTAGGCGTCGCCCAGGGAGCGGAACGCGGAGGCCATCTGCGTCGAGGACCGGGTCGCGCGCTCGAGCATCTCCGCGCCCTCGGCGTACGCACCCCGCTTCACCCGCGCCTGCCCCAGCCCGGCGAGCGCCTCCCGGTTTCCGGGCTCGGACTCGAGGGCCAGCCGGAACTCGCGCTCCGCCTCTTCGGCCAGACCGCGGGTCAGGTAGTCGCGTCCGGCGTTGATGTGGGTCCGCGCGTCAGTGCGGGGAGCGCCGGCGCGCCCGGTCTCCCCGGAGAGGTCCGCCGGGCGGACGTCGCGAGCGTGCGACGACGAGCACCCCGAGGAACCGAGCGCCAGCGCGAGAATCGCGGGACCGACGAGACGCAGGGAGGGTCGTTGGAGACGCGGCGAGCGGGCCGGCATGACGGTGACCTCCTGGATCGTGTCGGGCCCGTCCACGGACCCGAGAGGGTCAGTGCGCCGCGGGAGCCGGCGCCTGCGACGGCGCCGCCGTGGCTTTCTGCTGGTCGAGGTACTGCTGCAGCACCTCGATGCTGCTCTTCGCGTTCTCGGCCACCGCCGTCGACGAGTCGATCGCGGCGACCTGGCGCCAGTAGTTGAGCGCCTCCTTGTAGATCTGCGCGTCGGCGAACGCGACCCCCAGGTTGTAGATCGCTTCCTGGTTCTTCGGGTCGAACGCGAGCGCCTTCCGGTAGAGCGCCGTGGCTTCGGGAATCTTCCCCATCCCGTAGTAGCTGTTGCCGAGGTTGTTGAGGGCCCCGACGTTGGTCGAGTCGATGTCGAGCGCCTTCTTGTAGGAGGCGACCGCGTCGGCGGTCTGGCCCAGCTCGGCCTGCACCCGGCCCAGCTTGTTCCAGGCCTCGGCGAGCGGCGGCTGGAGCGTCGTCGCGATCTTGAACTCGGCAACGGCGTCGTCGTTCCGCCCCTGGCTCACGTACCAGAGCCCCAGCTGCAGGTGGGCGCCGGGGTCCTTGGGGCTCAGGGCGATCGCCCTGCGGATCTCCCGCTCGGCATCCTTGGGGCGGTTCATGTCCATGTAGACCGCTCCCAGGCTGTACCGGGCGGTGGAGTTCTGGGGGTCGAGCGCGGCCATCTTCTGGAATGCCTCGAGCGCCTGGGGGTAGCGGCGGGACCGCCGATAGGCCCCTCCCAGCGCGAGATAGGCATTGGTGTCCTTGGGGTTCTTCTGGACCAGCGCCTCGGCCTCTGCCACCGACATGGGGGGCGGAGCCTTGCGCACGACCGGCTTCATGTCGGCCTGGCTCTTCGCCGGCGTGGCCGAACGGGCCGGAAACGGGGTGAGGAGGAGCCCGAACAGGGCGAAAAGGGCTGCGATGCGCCCGTTCAGGCGGGCGGACGAGGGGCGTTGGAAGTTCATGGACTCTTTGTCTCGCATTGGGTTAGGAGCAACGGACACGGTACCTTGAAGATACACCGAAGTCAACGGGGTTCTCCCCAGGCTCCGCGGCCGGGGGCCGTGGGAACCCGGTATTGAAGCGCCTCGGCGACATGCTCTCCCCGAACCTCCTCGGAGGCGGCCAGGTCCGCGATCGTGCGCGCGAGCCGGCGCGTGCGGAGCACGCCGCGCGCGGTAATGCGGAAGGCATCCGCGGCGCGGCGAAGCAGGAGGCGGGTGTCGTCCGTGAGCGGCGCCGCCCGCGCGAGGTCGCGCGCGGTGAGCGCGGCGTTCCGCGCCGCGCGCGGCGTGCGCGCGGCCGCGAAGGCCCGCGCCCGGATCACCCGCTCGCGCACCGCCGACGACGACTCGGCCGCGGCGCTCGCGAAGAGGTCCTCCATCGGCACCGCGGGCACCTCGAGCACCAGATCGATCCGATCCAGGATCGGCCCCGACACCTTGGACCAGTAGCGCAGGACGAGATCGGACGAGCAGCGGCAGGCGCGGCGGAGGTCGCCGCGAAAGCCGCAGGGGCAGGGATTCATGGCGGCCACGAGCGCGAAGGCGGCGGGAAACGTGACCGACGACCCGGCGCGCGCGATGGTGATCTTCCCCTCCTCGATCGGCTGTCGAAGCGCCTCGATCGCGTTTCGCCGGAACTCCGGCAGCTCGTCGAGGAAGAGAACGCCGTGATGCGCGAGGGACGCCTCCCCCGGAAAGGGGCCGCGACCGCCGCCGACGAGCCCGGCGTCGGAGATCGTGTGGTGCGGCGCGCGGAACGGGGGGTGGCGGAGGATCCCCGCGCCGGGCGCGAGCCGGCCCCCCACCGAGTGGATGGTCGAGACCTCGATCGCCTCCTCGTCGCGGAGGGGCGGGAGAATGCCGGGGAGCCGCCGCGCGAGCATCGTCTTCCCTCCCCCCGGCGGGCCGACGAAGAGAAGGTTGTGCCCGCCGGCCGCCGCCACCTCCAGCGCGCGTCGCGCATGGAGCTGCCCGCGCACCTCGGCGAGGTCGGGCGGCGCCGGGACCGAAGCGGCGTCAAGCTCGGGCTCGCCCCCGGTGCGAACCGCCGCGCGCGGCGCGGCCAGATCGCCGCGCAGATCGCCGAGGGACTCGATCGCCGTCGTGGCCACGACCGGATAGGCGCGCGCCTCGGCCGCGTTCTCCGCCGGAATCCAGACCGGCGACCGCCCCTCGCGCCGCGCCGCCGCGAGCACCGCGAGAACGCCCCGCACCCCGCGCACGCCGCCGTCGAGCGCGAGCTCGCCCACGAAGAGCCCTTCATCGACGGGCGCCCCTCCCGGGATCTGCCCCGACGCGCGGAGCAGCGCCACCGCGATCGGAAGATCGAACCGCGCTCCCTCCTTGCGCACGTGCGCGGGCGCCAGGTTGACCGTGATCTTCCGCGCCGGAAATTCGTAGCCGCAGTTCCGCACCGCCGAGAGGACGCGCTCCCGGCTCTCGCGCACGGCGGCATCCGGAAGCCCGACGATCGTGAAGGTGGGAAGGCCGACGCCGAGGTCCGCTTCCACCTCGACCAGGAGTCCCTCGATGCCGATGGTCGCGCAGGACGTGACGCGCGCGAGCATGGGGGTAGCCCTTTCAGGGGAGCACGAGCCAAAGAACAGGCCGGGGACGCGCCGCTCGGGACGGCGCAGAACGGAAGGCCGGCGGAGCCGGCGGGGGAAGCACGACGCTATCACACCCCGGGAAGAGCCCCTATACTGGAATGGATGCACCGGCGGCGTTCCCGCCGGCCGCCGGCAACCGAACCGTGAACTCCGATCCGGCGCCCGCCACCCTCTCCGGCGGGCCCGATCGAACCAGCACCCTACCTGGGAGAGGAATGACCATGCGTTTCCAACGACTGCTCCGCGCGGCGCTCTTGGCCGTGGCGCTCGCCGTAACCGGCGCCGCGTTCCTTGGCGGCTGCGCCTCCAATTCCGGCCTCGTCAACATGTGGCGGGACCCCGCGTATCACGAGGCGCCGATGCAGCACATCCTGGTCGTCGGCATCATCCGGAACCCCACGAACCGGCGAATTCTCGAGGACGCTTTCGGGAAGCAGCTGGCCAAGCGGGGCGTCGAGGCCGTGCCCTCCTACGCCCACTTCCCGGACGCGCCGCCCGACACGATGCAGATCAGCGACGCCGTGAGCCAGGGCAACTACGACGGCGTGCTCGTCGCGCGACGGCTGCAGCCGGAGCGGACCACGAGCTACGTGCCGGGCTACGTCACCACGCAGCCCGAATATCGCGTGAGCCCCTGGTCGGGTCGGTATCGGACCTACTGGGTGGACGTGATGCACCCGGGCTACGTCGAGGAGAACATCACCGTGCGGCATGACGTGGAGCTCTGGAGCATGCGCCAGGGTGGAACCCTCGTCTGGTCGGCCGTGGGAGAGACGGTGAATCCCTCCGCGCCCACCGAGGTGACGCACGACATCGCGCACAACGTGGTTCCCGAGCTGGAGCGGCAGGGCTTCATTCCCCGGAAGCGCTGACAAGCCGCGAAGCGGCCCGGCCGGGACGGCGCGCCTCAGCCGCCGGCCGCCTCGAGCAGGAGCCGCAGCAGATCGGGGTGCGTCGCGGCCGAGGCGTCGGGAACGATGCGGCCGCGATAGACGGGATTCCAGGGGTTCGGGATCGCGGTGAAGTGGTAGGCGCCCAGGCCCAGCGCCTGGGCGCCTCCGACGTCGTGGCGCAGCGAATCGCCGACCATGGCGATCTCCCCCGGCGCGAACGGCAAAGCGCGCAGCACGGCGCGAAAGGCCTCGGGACGCGGCTTCCGCACCCCGATGTCGGACGACACGATCAGCGGCCGGAAGACGCGGCCCCAGTCGAACCGTGCCACCGCCCTCCGGATGTAATCGCCATCGGTCGCATTCGACAGGAGCGCGAGCGCGATTCCCCGCTCCTCCAGGGCGCGCAGCGTCGCCGCGGCGCCGGGGATCTCCTGGAGCAGCTCCTCCTCCGCACTGAAGAAATGCGCGATCGCGAGCAGGACCTCAGAGCCTTCCGGCTCGGGCAGGCCGATGTCGCGGAACGTCTCCACGAGCGACACCGAGGCCGGAATCTCCTCTCCCGACTCGTCCGCGGCCGTCCGGTTGGCCTCGCGGATCGCGAGAAAGCGGTCCAGGAAGCGCAGCCCCCGCTCCCGCGCGAGGAGACCCCGCGACTCGAGATGCCGGGTCATACGCTCCGCGCCGGGGACGGCGACGACGTCGGCGTAGTCGGTCCGCTGGGAGTGAAGGGCCGGATCGACGCTCACCAGGGTGTTGCCGTAATCGAAGATGACCGCTCGAAGGGGAATGGCTCGGCTCGAATTCGGGGTAGAATCGCGCATCGGAACCGCTCGGGCCGGGCAGTCTAACTCCGGCGCAGGGATCGGACCAAGGGGGATCGGCGCATGGCGGAATCGGTCGGCGTCGTCGGCGCGGGAGCCCTGGGATCGCTGCTCGCCTTGAAGCTCGCGCGCGCCGGACACACGGTCATCGCCTTGGCGCGCTCCGAGGCACGCCGCTCGGCGCTGGCCGCCGACGCGCCGCACGGCCTCACGGTCGAGCGGGACCCCGGAGCGCTGCGTCCCGCTTCCCTCCTCTTTCTCTGCGTGAAGGCTCGTGACACCGAAGCGGCCGCCGGCGGCTTGTCGACCCTCGCGCCGCGCTTCCCGGGCGTTTGCTCGCTCCAGAACGGCTGGGATCACATGGCCGTCCTCGAGCGGGCGCTTCCGGGCGCGCCGCTGATCGCCGGAGCGACGTCGCTGGGCGCCTATTTCGACGAGGCGGGCTTCCTCCAGGCGTCGCTCGAAGGCCAGACGCTGCTCGCGCCCTGGGGCGGCACGGAGGCGCGGTGGGCCGAATACGCGGCCAGCGTCCTGGAAAGCTCGGGGCTCCGCGCCGAGCCGCGCGAGGACGCGCGGCAGATCCTCTGGCGAAAGCTCGCGCTCAACGCGGCCGTGAACCCCCTGACCGCGCTGCTCGACCGGGAAAACGGGGCGCTGCTCCAGAGTCCGGCGCTCGGACGGCTGGCCCGCGCCGCCGCGCGCGAGGCCGCCGCCGTCGGCGCGCGGCGGGGCTACCTCCCCGAGGGCTACGATCCCGCCCCGCGCCTGGAGCGCCTCCTGGGGGAAACCCGCGGCAACCGATCCTCGATGGCCGAGGACTTGGCGCGCGGGCGGCCGACGGAGGCCGACGCGATCCTGGGGCCCATCCTTCGCGCCGCGCGCGAGGAGGGCATGGAGACCCCGGTGATCGCGGCGCTGGCCGAGCTGCTCCGGGTCGCCGAAGCGGAGCGCGCGGAGACGCCCCGAGCGTAGAAGCGCGCACCGCCCCGCGCCTCCCCGGACACGAAGACGGGCGGAGCGCCGAAGCGCCCCGCCCGTTCGTACTCCCTGCTACGTGCTGCCCTACTTGAGAACGGTCACCCGGACCATCTCCTTCGAGCCGAGCGCTTCCAGCCGGAAGAAGAACACGCCCGAAGAGACGTGTCCGCCACGGTCGTCCGTGCCGTCCCACGGCACGACGTTCTCGCCGGCGGGACGATTGCCGTCCAGCAGGGTCTTCACCAGGCGGCCGCGAGCGTCGAAGACGCTGACGCGCACATGGCTCGCCGTCGGAAGCGAGAAGGTCAGGTCGGTCTTGGGGTTGAGCGGATTCGGCTTCGCCTTGGACTTGAACCGCCCGTTGACCTTGTCGGCGCCCTTTCCGGCGACGCGGAAGGTCCCCATCGTGGCCGTGAACGTTCCGCCGCCCGTGAGATTGCCGGTGATGGTGATCGCGGAGAGGTTGTCCGGAATGTTTCCGCCCAGAAGCGTAGCGACGTCCGACGCCAGGAAGCAGACGTGCAGCTGCGTCGTGCAGTTCGTGGTGTCGGATTCCCCGGACGTCCCACAATCCTCGCAAACCTCCTCATCGCAGCTCGACTCGAGGTGCGTCTGCGGGCCCAGCGCCGGCAGCGTCGCACCGTTGTAGTTCAGAACGAGGCTCGAGAGATCCGTGGTTCCCAGATCGAACGAGTTGCCCGTCGCCGTGACATGGAAGCAGAGGAAGCGACGGTGCGGATTGAAGTTGCCCACCAGCTTCAGGGTCGCGGTGAACGTCCCGCCGGTCACGTCGTTGACCGTGATCACCGTCGTCGCCGTCCCGGTGCCGCCGTGTCCGTCATCGCCGGTGAAGGTCACCGTGTACGTTCCCGACTGCGTCGAGTTCGGGGTCCAGGAGAAGGTCCCCGTGTTGTTCCCGTTGTCCGTGAAGGTCGCTCCCGAGGGAACGTTGGACGCGGTCAGCGTCACGTGGTCCCCGTCGGCATCGGTCGCCGTCACGGTGAAGGTGAGGAGCTGTCCCTCGTTGACCGTCTGGGTCGCCGGAGCCGTCACGACCGGAGCCTGATTCGCGCCCTGCGCGCTGATCGTGATGTGCGTCGTGGCGCTACCCGAGAGGGCGTTCGACGCCGTGAAGGTCACGTCGTACGTGCCGGCCTGTCCGCTCGACGGCGTCCAGTTGAACGTCCCGGACGTATTCGAAGCGTTGGCCGTGAACGTCGCGCCCGAAGGCAGCGGGGAAGCCGTCAGTGACGTGATCGCGTCGCCGTCGGGATCCGAAGCCGTCACTGTGAACGTCAGCAGCGTCCCTTCCGTCCCACTCTCGTTCGCCGGTGCCGTGACGACCGGAGCCTGGTCGGCGGCCTGTGCGCTGATGGTGAGGTGCGTCGTGGCGCTCCCCGAAAGGGCGTTCGACGCCGTGAAGGTCACATCATAGGTTCCAGCCTGCCCGCTCGCCGGCGTCCAGGAGAAGGTCCCCGAGGTGTTCGAGGCATTGGCCGTGAACGTCGCGCCCGAAGGCAGGGGCGCCGCCGTCAGCGACGTGATCGCGTCGCCGTCCGGATCGTTCGCCGTCACCGTGAACGTCAGCAGCGTCCCTTCGGTGCCGCTCTCGTTCGCCGGGGCCGTCACCACCGGTGCCTGGTCCACGCCCGGCGCCGTGATCGTGACGTGGGTCGTCGCGGTGCCCGAAAGCGCGTTCGTCGCCGTGAACGTCACGTCGTACGTGCCCGCCTGGCCCGTGCTCGGCGTCCAGTTGAACGTCCCCGACGTGTTCAGCGCGTTCGCCGTGAACGTCGCCCCCGCCGGAAGCGGCGACGCCGTCAACGACGTGATCAGCTGCCCGTCCGGATCCGACGCCGTCACCGTGAACGTCAGCAGCGTCCCTTCCGTCCCGCTCTCGTTCGCGGGCGCCGTCACCACCGGAGCCTGGTCCACCGTCGGCGCCGTGATCGTCAGGTGCGTCGTGGCACTTCCCGTCAGCGCGTTCGACGCCGTGAACGTCACGTCATACGTCCCCGCCTGGCCCGTCGCCGGCGTCCAGCTGAACGTCCCCGACGTGTTCGCCGCGTTCGCCGTGAACGTCGCACCCGTCGGCAGCGGCGACGCCGTCAACGACGTGATCGCCTGCCCGTCCGGGTCGGCCGCCGACACGGTAAACGTCACCAGCGTCCCTTCCGTTCCGCTCATCGTCGCCGGAGCCGTCACGATCGGGGCCTGGTCCGAGCCTCCCGCCGTCACCGTGATCGTGAACGACGTCGAGTCGGTGAACGATCCCGACGTCGCCCGCACCGTGCCCGTGTAGCTCCCCGCCGATCCCGTCGTCGGGCTCAGGGTGATCGTCGTCGACACGGTTCCCGTCCCCGACGTCGGTGCGTTCAGCACCGCGAACGTAGGCAGCGTCGTGTCCAGCGTGATCAAGTCGCCGTCGACATCCGTCGCCACCACGTTCACCGTCGCCGAGCTCCCCTCCGCCACCGTCACGTTCCCGATCGGAGCCAGCACCGGAGGCTGATCCGTGTTCTCGATGGTGATCGCCGTCGACGCCGTACCCGTCAGCGCGTTCGACGCCGTCCACGTCACCGTGTACGTCCCCGCCTGATCGAACGTCGGCGTCCAGTTGAACGTCCCCTCCGTGTTCGTCGCGTTCGCCGTGAACGTCGCCCCCGTCGGCAGCGGGGACCCCGTCAGGCTCGTGATCGCGTCCCCGTCCGGGTCCGCCGCCGTCACCGTGAACGTCACCAGCGTCCCTTCACTTCCGATCACCGACGTCGGTGCCGTCACCGTCGGCGGAACGTCCGCACCCGATCCCGCGATCGTGAAGACCGTCGTCGCCGAGCCGAACAGCGAGTTCGACGCCGTGAAGATCACGTTCGTCGACCCTTCCTGCCCCGCCACCGGCGTCCACGTCAGCGTTCCCGCCGTGTTCCCCGTGTTGGTCGTGAACTCGGCACCCACCGGAAGCGGCGCCGCCGTCAGGTTCGCGATGATGTCCCCGTCCGGGTCGTTCGCCGTCACCGTCACCGTGATCGGAGTTCCCACCGCCCCGGAGACGTTCGCCGGGGCCGTCACCACCGGCGCCTGGTCGAGATTCGTCACCGTCAGCACTGTCGTGGCCGTCACGGGCGGATTCGTTCCGTCGCTCACGCTCCACGTGATCGTGTGATCCCCCTGGTCGTCCAGACCCAGCGTCCCGCTCAACGTCGCCGTGGCCGTGTGCGTTGCCGGAGTCGTCGTGAGCGTCAGGGACGAGGGATACCCCGTCGCCGTGATCGTCAGCACATCCGCTCCGTCCGTGTCGGTCGCCGTCGCCGTGATCGTGAACGGCTGCCCCTCCGTACCGCTCGCCGTGGTGGCCACGCTCAGGATCGGCAGCGCGTTCCCGCCTGCCGCCGGCCCCGCGCCGTTCACGTCGAACCAGTCCGTCCCCAGCTTGTAGGTGTTGTCGAAATCGTTCCCGCCGCAATTCGTACCGAACGACGTCGGATTGTTGTCCAGCGTGTTCGTCGGCACGAACTGCAGCGACGGCGTCCCGCTGACGCCCGTCACCGTCATCGTGTACAGCTTCTGCGTCGTCCCACCGTTGTCCACAGGCGTACCCGTCGCCTGGCACTGCGCCGCATCCGTCGCCGTGCTCGTGAAGGCAAGACCGCCATTGGAGCAGTTGATCGTGAAGGCCGCCTGCTGGTTCGTGTAATTCGAGAAGGTCACCGTTCCGCCGGGAACGCTGATATGCGTCGCGAACGAATTCCAGATCGCGAGATTCCCGTCCTGCGAATCGCACGTCGCCACCGAACCGTCACGGTTGTGCGTCGTGTTCAAGTAGACATCCACCGACGTCGGCGTCCCGTTCGGATTCAAAACGTCCGCCGTCGACCACACCCCGTCCCCATTCGTGTCCATGTACATGTACTGCGCCAGCGCAGGCGTCGCCCCGAAACAGGCGAGCACCGCCAAAGCGGCGAGTCCGTAGAGCCACTTCGCCAACTTCATGAAAGCCTCCTTGGGAAAATTGAGTGTCCCTCGTGTCACTCCAACCCGGGATGCCAGGACGACTCACGACAACGAAATCGTGGAGGCGGCGCGACGCCGGACATGGCGGCCGCAATCCGCCGAGCGGATCCGCGGGGGGAACGTCTCTGGACCCGAGTGGGGCCGGAAGGGGGTAGCCGACGTTCGTACAGTGCCGAGGACCCGGCTGCCCGGGCTGGAGCCCGGACTCGCAAAAGTGTAACAAACGGAATTGGCGGGTCCAGAAAAAGGTGCCCGAGGACACGATTTAGGACCGCTTTACATCACGCGGCGGTTTTTCGGGAAGAATTGATAGCACGCAAGTCCCGGGCCGTTCACGCGGCCGAATGGGGACGTGCGCGCGCAAGCGTGCAGGGCACGGGGCGAGCGCTTACGCCGTGGCGCGGGCTCCCACGCGGCGGCGCATCTCCTCACGAACCGCGGCGCCCTGCTCCGATGTGCCGATTCCGCTGTCGGTTCCCGTAGAGCGCAGCCGCCCGTCGGCGAAGAGGGCGCGGACCGAATCGTAAAGAAGGGCGGCGGCTTCGATCTCGCCGACGTGCTCGAGCAGCATCTGCCCCGCGAGAATGGCGCCGATCGGCGACGCGACGTTCCGCCCGGCGTGCTTGGGAGCCGAGCCGTGGATCGGCTCGAACATGGAGGTCTTCCCGGGGTGGATGTTTCCCGAGGCGGCCATGCCCATCCCGCCCTGGATCGCCGCGCCGAGGTCGGTGAAGATGTCGCCGAACAGGTTCGACGTGACCACGGTGTCGAAGCTCTCCGGATTCTTCACCAGCCACATGCAGGCCGCGTCGATGTAGGCGTGCTCGCGCCGGATCGCGGGATAGTCGCCCCCGACCTCCTCGAACGTGCGCGTCCAGAGATCCATCGCTCCGATCGCGTTCGCCTTGTCGATCATCGTGAGCGTGTTCGTCTTCTTCCGCCGCGCGCACAGATCGAACGCGTAGCGGATCACGCGCTCCACGCCCTTCCTCGTGAACATCATCTCCTGCACCGCGACCTCGTCGCGCGTCCCCTTCTTGAGGAAGCCGCCGATGCCGGCGTAGGCGTCCTCGGTGTTCTCGCGCACGACGATCAGGTCCACCTGCTCGGGACCCTTCCCCTTGAGCGGACAGAGATCGGGGTGGAAGAGACGGATCGGTCTCAGGTTGACGTAGAGGTCCAGCCCGAAGCGGATTCCGGAGATGATCGCGCGCTCGAGCATCCCGGTCGGAAGGCGGGGGTCGCCGATCGCGCCCAATAGAATGGCATCCTGCCCGCGCATCTCCTCCAGAGCGCTCGGCGGGAAGGCCTCCTTCGTGCGCAGGTAGTGCTCGGCGCCGAAGGGATAGGGCGTCCACGTGAAGGAGAATCCGCCCATCTCCCCCGCCAGCTTCAGCGTCTCGACCGCTTCGCGGGTGACTTCGGGTCCGATGCCGTCTCCGGGAAGCACGGCGATGCGATGCTGGCGCTCAGCCATGGGCGGTCGCTCCGAGTCCGGACTGCTTGAAGGCGGCCACGATCCGCTCGAGCTCGGCGTCCTCGAACACGGCGTCGCGCTGCTTCGCGAGCCGGAAGACGTGCTCGACCAGCGGCCGCTCGGGCGCGTGCCCGTGCTCCGTCAGCCAGTAGACGACGTTCGATTCGCCGCACATCGGGCCCACGTTGATCTCCTGCTTCAGGCCGAGCATGCCCGCGGGAACGCTGGAGTAGACGCGGTCGGCGAGCCACGCGTCCCCCTTCTTCTGGGCCTTGATGACGGCGGCGGCGTGCACGCCCGTCCCCGTGCGGAACGCATCGCGCCCCAGGGCCGGATAGTTGTACGGGATCGGGACGCGGCAGGAGCGCGACACCAGCGCGGCGTACTCCGGCAGCACCGTGAGATCGCACTGCAGCCACCCGAGCAGCTTCAGGTTGACCAGGATCAGATCGAGCGGCGCGTTCCCGACACGCTCCCCCACGCCGAGGATCGTGCCGTGCACCCGGTCGGCCCCGGCGAGGAGTGCGGCCAGCGCGTTCGCCACGCCCAGGTCGCGGTCGCGGTGGCCGTGCCAGTCCACGCCGACCGTCTCGCCCGTCGCATCCACCACCTCGCGGATGAAGCGGATCACCCGCGCGGCGCCCTCGGGCGTGGCGTGTCCCACCGTGTCGGAGACGCAGACGCGCCGCGCGCCGCACTGGACCGCGGTCGTATAGAGCTTCCGGAGGATCTCCGGACGGGCGCGCGTGGTGTCCTCGGTCACGTACATGACCGGGACCCCGTTCTTCACCGAGTAGGTCACGGCTTCCTCGGTCGTGCGGAGCAGCCGGTCCAGGTCCCAATCCTCGGCGTACTGGCGGATGGGGCTCGATCCGATGAAGGTGGCCGCCTCGATGCGCAGTCCCGTCTTCTGCGTGATGTCGATGATCGGGTCGATGTCGTTCTTGTGGGTGCGCGCGGCGCAGTAGGGCTCGATGGCGAGCTTCGCGCTCACGATCTCGCGCGCGAGCGCGAGGGCGGCCTCGTGGGCCCGCGGTCCCGCGCCCGGGAGCCCGATATCGTTTCCGTGGACGCCCATCGCGGCCTGGTAATGGAGCGCCTTGAGCTTGTCCTCGATCGGGGGATCGGCCACCGAGGGGGACTGGAGGCCGTCGCGGAGGGTCTCGTCCACGACCTGCACGCGGCGCGGAGGACGCGGCGGGGACTCCTCTCCCACGTTCCAGTCATAGATCAGATCCCGCTCGTCGGGATGCGCTGCCTCGACGGGTGATGCGGGGCGATGGCTCGAAAGCACAGGAGTTGCCGAAGCCGCGGGCTTCGGCTTCACGGAAGCGCCTCGACCACGATCGCGATCCCCTGGCCGCCGCCGATGCAGGCGCTCGCCACGCCCCAGCGCTTCTTCCGCCGGCGCAGCTCGTACAGGAGCGTCAGGATGAGCCGGGTGCCGCTGGCCGCGAGCGGATGTCCGAGGGCGATGGCGCCGCCGTTCACGTTGGTCTTCTCCCGCGGATTGCCCAGCTCCTTCTCGACCGCCAGGTACTGGCCTGCGAACGCCTCGTTGATCTCGAAGAGATCCACGTCGTCCTGGTCGAGCCCGGCCACCTTGAGCGCGGCGCGCACGGCCGGCACGGGACCGATCCCCATCGTGTCGGGATCCACGCCGACGCTGGCCCACGACACCACGCGGCCGATCGGGGCGAGATTCCGTTTCTCCGCCGAGCGCGCGGTGGTCACCACCACCGCCGCGGCGCCGTCCACGATGCCGCTCGCGTTGCCCGCCGTGACGAACGAGTCCTTGCCGAAGGCGGGCGGGAGCTTCGACAGCCCCTCGAGCGTCGCCGCCTCGAAGCAGTGATCGTCCTTCTCCACCGGCTTCGCGTCGCGGCCCGGCGGCGTCACCGGGACGATCTCCTCGGAGAGGAGGCAGGAGGTGATGGCGCGCTTGCCCTCGGTGATCGAGCGGAAGGCGAACTCGTCCTGCTGCTCGCGCGTGATGCCGAAGCGCTTCGCGAGGTTGTCGGAGGTCTGGGCCATGAAGAGCCCGCAGTAGGAGTCCTTGAGCGCGACCATCAGCGTGTCTTCGAGCGCGCCCTGGCCCAGGCGCAGCCCGCTCCGGGCGCCGCGAACCGCGAAGGGCGCCTGGCTCAGGTTCTCCATCCCGCCGGCGAGCACGAACGAGGCCTCGCCCAGCTGCAGCATCTGCGCGCCCGTCACGACCGACTGGATCCCCGAGCCGCAGAGCCGGTTGACGGTGAGCGCGGGGACCGGCACCGGAATGCCGGCCTTGAGCGCCACGTGGCGCGCCCCGTAGAGGGCGTCGCCGCTGGTCTGCAGCGCGTTTCCGATCACGACGTGGTCGATCGCGTCGGCCGGAACCTTGGAGCGCTCGAGCGCGGCTTTCGCCGCGACGGCGCCGAGGTCGATGGCGGAAACGTCCTTGAGCGCGCCACCCGGCTTCCCGCTGCCGGCGCGCCCGCCGACCCACTCGGCCATGGGGGTCCGCGCCCCGTTCACGATGACGATCTCTTCCCTAGCCATGCCGCCGCCTTCCCTTACTTGGAGTAGTCGTAAAACCCGCGGCCCGATTTGCGGCCGAGGTGCCCGGCCAGCACCATCCGCTTGAGCAGCGGCGGCGCGGCGAACCGGGGCTCGCGGAACTCTTCGAACATGATGTTAGCGATGTAATAGGTCGTATCCAACCCCACGAAGTCGAGAAGGGTCAGCGGCCCCATCGGATACCCGCACCCCAGCTTCATCCCGTTGTCGATGTCCTCTTTGGATGCGATCCCCGATTCGTAGACGCGCACGGCGTCCAGCAGGTAGGGCACCAGAAGGCGGTTCACCACGAAACCCGGAGTGTCCTGGCAGAGGACCGGCGTCTTGCCGATCTGGGCCACATATTCCTGCGCACGGCCGTAGGCGGCGTCCGAGGTGGTGAGGGCGCGGATGATCTCGACCAGCTTCATGAGCGGGACCGGATTGAAGAAGTGGAGCCCCAGCACCCGGTCGGGGCGGCGCGTGCGCGCGGCGATCTCGGTGATCGAGAGCGACGAGGTGTTGCTCGAGAGCACGGCGTCCGGAGCGACGGCGGCGTCGAGGGCCGCGAACACCTGGCGCTTGACCTCGAGGTTCTCGACCGCGGCCTCGACCACCAGCTCGCAGGGAGCGAGCTGGTCCAGCTTGGTCGTCCCCTTGATGTTGCCCAGGATCTTGTCCCGGTCCTCGGCCGTGACCTTTCCCTTGGTCACGCCGTCCTCCAGGAATTTGCGGATCCGTCCCAGGCCCTTGTCCAGCACGCCCTGGTCCACCTCGCACACCCACGTCGTCAGCCCGGCGCCCGCGCTCACCTGGGCGATCCCCGAGCCCATGAGCCCGCACCCCACGACGCCGATCGTCTTGAACGCCATCCCTTCCCTCCTCCTCAGATTCCGTTCCGGTCCAATTCGAGCGCCAGTCCCAGGCCGCCGCTCACGCAGAGCGTCGCCAGCCCGAGCCGCGCGTTCCGTCGTTCCATCTCGTGGAGCAGCGTCGTCACGATCCGCGCCCCCGTGCAGCCGATCGGATGCCCCAGCGCGATCGCCCCGCCGTTCACATTGAGCCGCGCGCGATCGAAATGGAGATCCCGGTCGCACGCGAGCACCTGGGCGGCGAACGCCTCGTTCAGCTCGATCAGGTCGTACAGGTCCAGGGTCCGTCCCGTCGTGGACAGGACCTGGCGCACCGCCGGCACCGGGCCGATCCCCATGATCGAGGGATCCACACCCACCGTGGCGCTCGCCCCGAGCCATGCCTGCGGCTTGAGCCCCCGCTCCCGCACCACCGACTCGCTGGCGACCAGGACCGAGGCCGAGCCGTCGGTGATCCCCGAGGCGTTCCCCGCCGAGACCGTGCCCCCCTCGCGGAAAACCGGAGGGAGCTTGGCCAGGTCGGCGGCCGTCGTCCCGGGGCGCGGATGTTCGTCGGCGGCGATCACCGTGTCGCCCTTTCGCCCCTTCACCGCGACCGGCACGATCTCGCGCTCGAAGCGCTTCTCCTCGATCGCCACGCCGGCGCGCCGCTGGCTCTCCGCGGCGTAGGCGTCCTGCTCGGCCCGCGGAATCGAGTAGAGGTCGGCGAGCTTCTCGGCCGTCTCCCCCATCACCATGCCGCAGATCGGGTCCAGGAAGCCGTCCCGGTACATGCCGTCCACCACCTGGGCATTCCCCATCCGGTAGCCAAGGCGCGCGCGGTCGAGAAGGTAGGGAACGCGCGTCATGTTCTCCGTCCCTCCCGCCACCACGATGCGCGCCTTGCCCAGGCGGATCTGATCGGCCGCGAGCAGGATCGCCTGGAGCCCCGAGCCGCACGCCTGGTTCACGGTGAAGGCTGGGCGCTCGACGGGAATCCCCGCGCCGACGAGCACCTGGCGCGCCACGTTGGGTCCGCCCCCGGCCTGCCGCGCGCAGCCGTAGATCAGCGCGTCCACGTCGGAGGGCGCCACGGAGGTCGCCACGCCCGACCGCTCCAGGAGGCCCTTCGTCGCGGCGATGCCGAGCTGGGCCGCGGTGACCTCGGCGAAGCTCCCGAGGAATTTCCCGATCGGCGTCCGGACCGACGCCACGATGGCGACGCGCTCGCCGGCTGCGGGACTCATGAGCGAGGGGTCCAGGAGAAGCGCGCGGTCACGCCGGATCGCTCCACGAGAAAGCGCGCACGCGGGACCGGTCCACCAAAGAGCGCGCGGTCACGCGCCGCCGAACTCGGCCTTCCGCTTCTCGAGGAAGGCGGTCAGCCCTTCGCGCATGTCGGTCGTCGCGGAGAGGAGGCCGAAGTAGGTGGACTCCTGGGCCAGCCCCTGCTCCAGCGTGGAGTCGAGCCCCCCGATCGCCGCATCCATGGCGCAGCGCACCGCGAGCGGCCCCTTGGTCAGGATCTCGTTCGCCACCTTCTCGCAGTGCGGCATCAGCTCCGCCTGCGGGAAGACCGCGTTCACCAGGCCGATCCGGTACGCCTCGGCGGCGTCGATCATGCGGCCGGTGGTGATCAGCTCGAGCGCGCGCCCCAGCCCCACGATCCGCGGGAGCCGCTGCGTGCCGCCGTAGCCGGGAATGATGCCCAGGCCGACCTCGGGAAGACCCATCTTCGCGTTCTCCGATGCGAAGCGGAAGTGACAGGCGAGCGCCAGCTCCAGACCGCCCCCCAGGGCGAAGCCGTTGACGGCGGCGATGACCGGCTTGCCGAGCGATTCGATCTCGTCGAAGGCCTCCTGCCCCAGGCGCGAGGAGGCCTCGCCGCCGAGCGGCGTCATCTGCGCGAGCTCGTTGATGTCGGCTCCGGCGACGAACGCCTTCTCGCCGGAACCGGTCAGGATCACGACGCCGACGGTGCGGTCGTCGCACAGCGAGCTGAACGCGTGATGGATCTCCCGGACCGTGCGCTCGTTCAGCGCGTTCAGCACCTTGGGACGGTTGATCGTGACGCGCGCGATCTTGTTCTGCACTTCGACGGTCAGATTTTCGTAGGTCATGGGTTCCGGTCGGAGTTCGAGGGTTCGGGAGAACGTCCGGGCGGGCGCCCGGGCGCATCCCGACGCCCAGGCCGATGCCCGGGCATCGGGAGCCGCCGGGAAGCAAATCACCCCGGCTCCCACGTGTCAATGGCACCCGAGTCGCCCTGCTTCCCGCAGGTGCCCTCCTCGTGGTTCAATCATGGCCCCCTGGATCGTGACCCCACCCGATCCGTTCGTGCGACCTCCCCGAGACAGGAGTTCCCATGCACGAGTATGCGTTGAACCATCTCAGCGACAGCGCCCTCCTTCGCGATCTGGCGCACCTGGTGCGACAAGACCGCGCGCTCACGGCCCGCATTGTCGCGCATCTCGGCGAGGTGGATGCGCGGCGCCTGTACGCGCCGGCCGGCCATCCCTCGATGTTCGCGTATTGTGTGGAGGAGCTGCGCTTCTCGGAAGACGCGGCCTACAAGCGGATTCGGGTCGCGCGCGCCGCGCGCCAGTTCCCGGAGCTGTTCGCGGCGCTGGCGGATGGCCGGCTTCATCTCGCCGCGGCGTCGCTGCTGGCGCCGCATCTCACTCGGGAGAACGCGGGGAGGCTGATCGAGGCAGCGACCCATCGGAGCAAGGCCGAGGTCGAAAGCTGGCTTGCGCAGCGGTTCGCGGCCCCAATCCCCAGCGGGGCGCCTTCTGCCGTGATTCGGCCGATCGCCGGACTCGCCCCGGGGCGAGTTGCGGGCGTCCTCGGCGACCTGCTCGCCGGAACCCTGAGCGCCGCTACGAATGTGCTCTCGATGGGGCTCGATCGTTCTGCGGGGCAGACGGGGCTCGATGGTCTGGGGCAGCCAGCGAGGCTCGATGGTCCGGCGCAGACGGCGAGGCTCGATGGTTCGGTTCAGACGGCGAGGCTCGATGGTCCGGGGCAGACGGCGGGGTTCGATGTCGGTCCGGGGCACCCGGTGGGGCTCGGCGCTTCGGCATCGCCCATCGGCTCAAGCACCGCGCCCATTCAACCTCCCCTGGGGGCGAACACCGCCTTCCACGAAGGCCAACTCGCCCCGGGGCGAGTCGAGCCGGCCGCGTTGCCGGTCGAAGAGCGCTATTCGGTGCATCTCACCATCCCGAAGTCGACGCATGACAAACTCCGGCACGCCCAGGCCCTCTTGAGCCATGCGATCCCGTCCGGAGACGTCGTGCAGGTGCTCGACCGAGCGCTCGATGCGCTGATTTCGCGGCTCGAAACGCGAAAGATCGGATCCCAGGCGGGACGTCCTCGGTCCTCCCGGCCACGGGACGGTGCATCGGTTCCAAGGAGCCACGCTGCCTCGAATCGGAGAGCCCGTCCTGGAAGGATTCGCTACATACCTGCTCGTGTACGCCGCGCCGTCTGGGAGCGCGATCGCGGCCAGTGCACCTTCGTCACGCCGTCGGGCCACCGCTGCTCCGCACGCCGCTTCCTGGAATTCGATCACGTCCAACCCCTGGCGCGAGGCGGAAAGGCGACCGTCGAGGGATTGCGGCTGCGCTGCCGGGCGCACAATCAGCACGCGGCCGAGCAATCGTTTGGAACGGAGTTCATGAAGCACAAGCGGGAGCTGGCCCGCGCCGAGCGGGCGGTCCGTCGCGAATGGAAGTCAGGCGCCAAGGACCAGCCGGACCACGTGCGTGAGCCGTCGGGAGTGTGGCGGATCACGCAGCGGTCCGGGGTCGGGCAAACCCCCGACGGGCGCCGGATCACGCAGCGGTCCGGGGTCGGCCCGGGGGTCGGCGGATCATGGCAACTCGCCCCGGGGCGAGTTCCCGCGCCGACTACCGAGCGTACGCGAAGCCGACCGTGATCCTTCGTCCCGGCGCGGGGTAGCCCTTCACTTCCTGGTAGCGGCGGTCCAACGCGTTCGTCAGGCGCACGCGCGCCTCGGCCGGGATCCAGCGCGCGAGAGACGCGGTAGCGCCCAGATCGAGCGCGGCGTAGCCGGGCGTGTCGCCCGAGAGCAGATGACCCTGGGGATCCACGAAGTCGAACGGATCGCGCATCGAGTCGGTCCAGCGCACGGACGCCGACGCGGTGGCCCAGGTGGCCGGCGCGGCCTCGATCCAGCCTCCGGCCCGCCACGCCGGACGCTTGGCGAGCCGTCGGTCGCTGCCGGCGCCCTCATTCAGATTCTTCGCGATCAGGCGGGCCGCCCATCCACCGACGGCGATGCGCCGAGAGGGCGCTACCCGCAGCGACGCCTCGCCCCCCTCGATCCGAGCCCGGCCGATGTTGTCCGCCGTGAAGAAGGAATTCGACTGGATGAGATCGCGAAACCGGGTCGTATGCCAGGTTGCGCGGGCCTCGAGACGGCCGCCGACCCAGTTCCCATCGGCGCCCGCCTCCCACGTCCGCGAGCGCTCGGGGCGGAGCGTCTCGGACCCGTAGAGCGGGTAGTAGAGATCGCTCAGGGTCGGGGCGGTGAACGCGCGGCCGTAGCCGCCGCGCAGCTTGAGCCCCACTTCTCGGATCGGCACCGCGATGGCCACCCGGGGCACGCCGATCGCCCCGTATCGCGAGTGATCGTCCAGCCGGACACCGGCATCGGCCAGCAAGCGCCGCCACTCGGCGTGCGCCTGCGCATACAGCGAGCGCGTGACCGCGATGTGATCGACGTGCGTCACCGAGCCGAATCCGCCATACCGCGAATCGTCGTCCCGGGTCACGCTCTCTTCGCGGTATTCGGCGCCCGCGAGGAGCGAGCGCGACGCCGTTCCGATCCGCGCCCGCACGCCCGCGATCTCGCGCGCGTTGTCGAGCCGGGTGTCGACGTAGTCGCCACCCGTGGTATCGGGCCGGTTCTCGTAATCGATCCGGCCCCCGAACCCCGAGACCTCCCCCTCGAGCGAAACCAGTCGTCCGAGTTCGCGGGCCGCCGACACGCGTCCCGTGATCACGCGGTCCCGCTCCTCCGTATTCGGGTCCAGCACCTCGTGCGTGAGGAAGTCGGACAGGTCGAAGCGGTAGTCGTAGGGAACCTGTTTCACCCCGCGCGTGGCCAGCCCGCTGAACGCCAGGCGCCAGGGACCGACGGGCGCCGCCGCGTGCACCCGGGTCGCGAGTCCGTCGTACTCGTCGCGTGGGCCGTCGCCGTCCGACGTGACCCGGCTCGCATACGCGCCCGCGGTCCACCGCTCGGGAGCGGCCCTCCACTCCGCCGATTGGCGCAGGGTGGCGCGATCGCCCACCTCGGCGCCGGCACGCAGCCGTGTCGGACCCGGATCCCACGGGCTCAGGAACTGGATCACGCCGCCCACCGCGCCGGTCCCGTAGAGCGAGGAGGCCGGGCCCCCCATGACCTCGATCTGTCCCCATCCGGCGCCGGGCAGGTCGGCGAAGTCAAACGTTCCGGCCCACGGGCCGTTGAGCGGGATGCCGTCGAAGAGCACGAGCGTATGACGCGGGTCGGCGCCGCGGAGCCGCACGTCGGTCAGCTTCCCCGTCGAGCCGGAGCGCTGGACGTCGACGGCGGGCACGGCACGCAGCGGGTCGGCGGCGAACAGCGCCTGGTCGCGATCGAGGCGCTCGCGTGCCACCACCGTGACGTCGCTGGGCGTGCGGTCCAGCCGGACCGGCGCGCGCTCGGCGGTGACCACGATCGGCGGAAGGAGATAGCGAGGCATCTCGGACGAGGGGGTCGCCGCGGCGGTGACCGCGCCCGCGGGCGTGCTCGTGGGGCCGACCGCGTCGGAGGGAGCGCCGGTGGGGCCGCCCGCGCCGCTCACAGCGCCCGGGGCCCCTGCCGACGACGAATCCGCCGGGGGCGAGGAACCCTGCGCGCGCGCGGAAGCGACCGAGAACAGTATGAACATGGACAACACTAGAATTGACGACACGGCGAAGAAAACGGAGACGCGGAGACGAAGCGGTCCCATGGTCCTCCCTCTCGAAGGATGGGGATGGAATGGAGCAGGGGCCGGTCTCCTGACTCGCGGATCATCCTCGAGCGGCGCCTTCCCGGGGTTTCCCAGTGGCGTCGTGCCGCTCTCGTCACCGCTCACAGTGGCGGGGCCGTGTCGGATTCGCACCGACTTCCCGGGCTCCCACGGGGGGAGCCCATCCCGTGCTCGCCGCGCCCGCGTGGGCGCGACCCGCTCAACCTAGCAGAACCGGGCCGGGGCCGCTACGGGCGCCCCGGTCGGTTCAGAACTTCACCAGGGCGCGACCGACCGGCGCCCCGGACGGCTCTAAAACTTCACCTGGGGCACGACCTTCGCGGCAGCGGGCGCCTCGAAGAGCGGCATCGCGGCGAAGTTGAACGCTCCCGCCACGAGGTTCGCCGGGAAGCGCCGGATCCGGACGTTGTAGTCCCGCACGACCTCGTTGTAGCGCATCCGCTCGGTCGCGATCCGGTTCTCCGTTCCCGCCAGCTCGTCCTGGAGCCGCATGAAGTTCTCGCTCGACTTGAGGACGGGGTAGTTCTCCACGACCACGAGCAGCCGCGCCAGCGCGCTCTCGAGCTGATTGTTCGCCGCGATCGTCTCCGCCGGATTCCGGGCCCCCGCCATGCGCGCGCGGGCGTCGGCGATGGCGGTAAAGATGGTCGTCTCCTGCTTGGCGTAGCCCTTCACCGTCTCGACGTAGTTCGGGATCAGGTCGTTCCGGCGCTGGAGCTGGTTCTCTACCTGCGCCCAGGCCGTCTTCGCCTGCTCCTGCATGCCGACTAGGTCGTTGTACGTCGCGCGCACGTACATCGCGACGAAGATCGCGCCGACGATGATGATGCCGAGCGCGATCCCGATCACGCCCAGCGAGCTCATGCGATTGGCCATCGAGTTCCTCCTCCTTGTGCCCGTGCCCAGGGTCCTGCGTTTGGTCCTTCGCTTCGATTCATGACGACGATCCGTCCAACCGCTCGGCCTCGGCGAGGAGCCGCTCCACCAGGAGCCTCGCCGATTCCAGGAGCCGCGACGCTTCCACGCGCGGCCGGTCGGCGTCGCGCGTCAGCAGGGCCTGGAGCGCGTCCCGGTCCACGCCGAAACGCTCGGCGCATCGCTCCGCCAGATCGGCGCGCCGCGCGGGAAGCGGCTCGCCGATCAGGTGGAGCAGCCCCGACGCCGACGCGCCGATGGCGCGCGAAGCCTGCGAGGCCCAGTGCCGCGCACCGCCCGGCGTGCCCGCGAGCGCGACCCAGCTCGCCGCCAGCCCCAGCTCCTGCGCGCGTAGGAGCCGCTCCACGGCCGAACGCAGGCAGGCGCGATCGACCGTGAGCCCCGCGTAGAGATCGGGGCCGTGCAGGGTCTGGTGCCACTGGCGCAGCAGCAGGTACTCGAGCGGAAACGTGTCCTGCGAGTCCTCCAGCGATTTCCTGGCGAGCAGGAGCGGGCGCGCGACGCGGTGGCGCACCCAGCTTCGGTGCGCCGGGCGCAGCGCCTCCAGCTCCGCCGCGCCGAGGGTGGTGAACACGAAGACGACGTTCACGTCGGAGTGCGCGACATCGAACTCCCCGCGCGCGGCGCTTCCGTAGAGGGCCGCCGAGAGAAGCCGCTCGCCCGTCGCCGCGCGCGCGGCTTCCACCGCGGCTCTCGCCGCTTCCATCGGATCGAACCGCCTGGGCCACATGCGCCGACTCGCCTCCCCGCTCAGAACCGGCCGCTCGCGCCGCCGCCGCCGCTCATGCCGCCGCCGAAGCCGCCGAAGCCACCGAAGCCTCCGCGGCTTCCCCCCACGCCGCCCATCCCGCCCATCCCCCCGAAGCCTCCGCCCCAGGGACCATACCAGCCGCCTCCCCGACCCGACCAGTCGCTCCACCCCCGCCGTCCGCGGGTCGCCCGGTTGAACGCGGAGCTCACGATCACGAAGAAGAGCAGGATCAGGAGCATGCCCAGGAAGGAGGGGGGTCCGCCATTTCCCTCGAGCGGCGGCGGCGTGACGCCGGCCGACCCGGTCAAGGTGACCCCCTTCTCCTGCGCCACCGCCGCGGCCACCGCCTGCGCGCCGCGGAGCAGCCCGGTGCCGAACTGATTCGCGTGGAGGTATGGGCCCATCACGAGCCGGATGATGCCGCCGCAGCGCCCGTCGGGAAGGACCCCTTCGAGCCCATAGCCGGGCTCGATCCGGATGCGCCGCTCGGAGACCGCGAGCAGGATCAGGACCCCGTCGTTCTCCCCCTTCCGGCCGACGCCCCATTTCGCGAAGAGGTCGGTGGCGGCGGGCTCGATCTCCTCACCGCCGAGGTCGGGGAAGGTAGCGACCGCGATCTCGGACCCCGTCTTCTCGCGAAGCTCGACCGCGAGGGATTCGATCGAATCGGCCGAGGCGGGATCGACGACGTGCGCGAAGTCGCTCAGGTGTCCGAGTGGGGGAGGCCAGTCGCGGGCATATCCTCGCGGCGGAGCCGCGAGAAGAACGGCGCCGCCCAGGAGTACGAGGGCCGCAGTACGGACCGCGGGGGCCAGGAGTGCGAGGGCTGCGTTACGGACCGCGGGGGCCAGGAATACAAGTGCCGCCCTACGGACCAGGCCCTTCCTACGGGCCGCCCTACGAACCGCGCCCCTCCGACGGCCCCCGCCCCGTGCGGCCTTCGGCCGCACGTTATCGATAATTCGTAAACTGCAAATCGAGTCCGAAGTCATGTCCCTTGACGGCCTGGATCACCGCCTGGAGGTCGTCGCGCTTTTTTCCGGTCACGCGCACCTGGTCTTCCTGGATCTGGGCCTGCACGCGGACGCCGGTGCCCTTGATGAACTTCACGATCTCCTTCGCCTTCTCGGACGCGATCCCTTTCCGGATCGTGACGACCTGGCGGACCGTGCCCTTGGCCGCGGGCTCGATCTTCCCGTACTCGAGCGCCTTGAGCGAGACCCCGCGCTTCACGAGCTTCCCCTGCAGGATGTCGATCACCGACTTCAGCTTGGACTCATCGTCGGAGGTGAGCGTGAGGGTCTCCTTATCCATGGCGATGTCGCTCGCGCTCCCCTTGAAGTCGAATCGCTGATGGATCTCCTTCAGGGCCTGCTGGACGGCGTTCGAGGCCTCCATGAGATCGACGTCCGAGACGATGTCGAACGAGTTGTCTGCCGCCATCCGGTTCCTCCCATGCGTCCCGGCCGGCGCCGGGCAAACGGAAGGGGAAGCAGGCCGCCGAAGCGTCCGCTTCCCCTCCACCTTGTACCGCTCGCTACTCTATGCGAACTGCCACTATTCATGAAGCAAGTAGCGTTGGTCCGTGTGCCGGACCTGCGCTGCGCAGGCTTAGTGGGTCATCCCCGTCGTGTCGGCCGGCGCGGCCATCCCCGTCGTATCCGTAACCGGGGGGGTCGTCTGCTCCATGCCGGTACCGGTCTCCGTGTTCGTGGTCTCCTGCTTCTTGCTGCAACCCAAGGCGAAAACCAGAGCCATCGCGAACACGAACATCAGCGTGACGGTCAGAAGCTTCTTCATCCTACGATCACCTCCTTCCGTGTTTGCTGGGCATCCCACGTCCCATGCCAGTCTTCGGCGTCATTCGCCACATAAAGCAAAACACCACTGGTGAGAGCGGTGCTTGTCGGGATCCGTATTCGGGCTTCCTTGCATCCTCCTTCTCCTCGGATCCTCCCGAGGCGAGAACGGCGGGACACTAAGGAACCCCCGTGAACGTGTCAAGGAACAACTTGGAAGTCAGAGGACCGAGAGGGCGCGCTCCAGGTCGCCCTGGAGGTCGTCGAGGTCTTCGATGCCGACGGAAATTCTTACGAGTCCATCGGTTAGGCCCGACTTCTCGCGCTCAGCGCGGGGCACCGACGCATGGGTCATGGTGGCCGGATGACTGATCAGGCTCTCGACGCCGCCGAGACTCTCGGCAAGCGCGAAGACACGCGTCGCCCGCAGCACCGCGGCGCCCCGCTCGACGCTTCCCGTATCGAAGGCGATCATCCCACCGAAGCCGGAGGCCTGCCGCTGATGGAGAGCGTGGCCCGGATGGCCGGGGAGTCCCGGGTAGTAGATCTTCTGAAGCTTCGGATGCTTCGCGAGCCAGCCCGCGATCGCCCGCGCGTTCGACTCATGGCGGTCCATGCGGACGGCCAGGGTCTTCAGGCCGCGGAGCACGAGGAAGCAGTCGAACGGCCCGGGAACCGCCCCCACCGCGTTCTGGAGAAACTGGAGGCGCTGCGAGGCCTCCGCGTCGTTCGAGACCACGGCGCCTCCGACCATGTCGCTGTGCCCGTTCAGATACTTGGTGGTGCTGTAGACCACCAGGTGCGCCCCCAGCTCCAGCGGCCGCTGGAAATAGCTCGTCATGAACGTGTTGTCCACGCAGAGGAGCGCGTTCCGCTCGCGCGCGATCGCGGCCAGGGCGCGCAGGTCGGAGATGATCATCGAGGGGTTCGTGGGCGTCTCGACGTAGAGGAGCCTGGTCTCGGGACGGAAGGCGGCCCGCACGGCCTCCGTGTCGGAGGTGTCCACGTAGGTGAAGGAGACCCCGAAGGTCGCCATGACCTGGTCGAAGTAGCGGAAGGTCCCGCCATACATGTTGTTCGACGAGACCACGTGGTCCCCGGCGCGCAGCAGGTGGAGCACCGCCGCGATCGCCGACATCCCCGAGGCGAACGCGAACGCGCGCTCCCCCTTCTCGAGGACGGCCAGGCAGCGCTCGAGCGCGAGCCGCGTGGGATTCTGCGTCCGGGCGTACTCGAAGCCCTTGTGCTTGCCCAGCTCTTCCTGGACGTACGTGGAGGTCTGGTAGATCGGAACCGAGATGGCTCCGGTCGTGGGGTCGGGCTCCTGCCCCGCGTGGATGGCGTCGGTCGAGAAGCCCACGCTAGGGCGCGACGTACTCGAGGAGGTCGAACCGCGTGAGGATGCCGGCGGGCTTGCCGTTCTCGTCGATGGCGACGGCGGCGTTGCTCGAGGCGAAGAGCTTCATGACGCGAGGCAGGTGCGCGTCCATCGGCAGGGTCGGGAGCGCTTTCTCGATCAGGTACTCGAGGCGGGTCTCGCCGGTGGCGCCCCCGCTCAGCACCTTCTGGAGGAGGGCTCCTTCGGAGACCGAACCGACCACGGTCCCGTCTTTCAGCACCGGGAGCTGGGAGATGTTGAACTCCTTGATCAGGTCGAGGGCGCGCGCCGCGGTCTCGTCGTAGGCGACCGAGACCAGGCCGGGGATGTGGTTCCGCTTGCCGCGGACCACCTCAGCCACCGTCACCGCGCTCGAATCGAGGAGGCGGTTGTCGCGCATCCACTCGTCGGAGTGCACTTTCGTGAGGTAGCGCTCCCCCGTGTCCGGGATGAGCACCACGACGCGCTCCCCCTCCTTCGCGCGCCGCGCCACCGCGAGCGCCACGAAGAGCGCCGTTCCGGCGGAGCCGCCCGCCAGGATCCCCTCCTCGCGCGCCAGGCGCCGGCAGGTGTTGAGCGACTGGAAGTCGTTCACCTGCATGACCTCGTCGATCACGGTGAAGTCCATGGTGCCGGGGATGAAGTCCTCGCCGATCCCCTCCACCTTGTAGGTGCGGGCGGGGGTCATCTGCTTCGTGTAGAAGAAATCCTTGAGGATCGAGCCGACCGGATCGGCGCCGATCACCTTGATCTTGGGGTCCATTTCCTTGAGATAGCGCCCCGTCCCGCTTACGGTGCCGCCGGTGCCCAGGGCCACCACGAAGTAGTCCAGCCGTCCCCCGGTCTGCCGCCAGATCTCGGGGCCGGTGGTCTTGTAGTGCGACTCGGGGTTGGTCGGGTTGTAGTACTGGTTCGCGAGATAGGCGCCCGGAATCTCCCGCGCGAGCCGCCGGGCCACCTCGTAGTAGGAATCCGGTGAGTCGGGCGGAACGGCCGTGGGCGTGATGATCACCTCGGCGCCGAACGACTTGAGCAGATTGATCTTCTCGCGGCTGACCTTGTCGGGCATGCAGAGGATGGCGCGGTAGCCTCGCACCGAGGCGACCATGGCGAGGCCGGTGCCGGTGTTGCCCGAGGTGGCCTCGACGATCGTGCCGCCCGGCTTCAGCAGCCCCTTCGCTTCGGCTTCGGCCACGATCTGGACCGCGATCCGGTCCTTCACCGAACCGCCCGGATTCATGAACTCGATCTTGGCGATGACCTCGGCCTTGCAGTCGCGCGCCAGGTTCCGGAGGCGGACGAGCGGCGTGTTCCCGATCGTCTCGAGGATGGAATCGTGGATGCGCGGCGAAGCCGCGGAGAGGTCGGCGGCGGCCGGAGCCGTGTCGGTCGAGCGGTTCACGAAGGTCCCAGGAAATGGAGAAAAGGACGGTGTCTTCGCGACGACGCTACGAGGGGCGGGGCGATCCGGTCAAGGAGGGAATTCGGCCGGCCCGGTCGGGACGGCGCGGCGCCGGGGACGCGGGGCCGGACAACGAAGCGCTACCGACGCGCGGCGGCGGCTTCCTTCAGCAGGGCCTGGATGTGGTCCAGGATCTCGGCGAACTCGTAGGGCTTGGTCAGGAAGCGGTTCGCGCCCATCTCGTGCGCCAGGGTCTGGTCCCCCTCCTGCGTGCGCGCCGAGAGGATCATGATCGGGATGTGCTTGTAGCGCTCGTCGAACTTGAGGAGCCGGCAGACCTTGTACCCGTCCAGCTTCGGCAGCATGAGATCGAGGAGGATGATGTCCGGCTTCGACTCGCGCGCCTTCTTCAACCCCTCCTGCCCGTCCGAGGCGGTCTCCACCGTGTAGCCGGCCGCCTTCAGGCCGAACTCGAGAATGCGCACCAGATCCGGCTCGTCGTCCACCACGAGCACGCGCGAGCGGGTGGGATCCTGGCTCATCGGTCGCCCTCCTAAACCCCGAGCAGCCGCGGGGTCACGAAAATCATGAGATCCACCTTCTGCTTCTGGATCGTCTTGTGCGTGAAGAGCGCTCCCAGCAGGGGCACGTCACCCAGGATCGGCACTTTTCGAACGATCTGGAGGTCCACCGTCTTGATCAGCCCCCCGATCGCAAGCGTCTCCCCGTTCTTGACCACCACCTGGGTCGTGGCCGACCGGGTGGAGGTGACCGGCCGCTCGTTGAACTGGCCCCGGTACTCCACGATCTCGCTGATCTCGGGACTCACGCTCAGGATCATGGTCGAGTCGTCGGCCACGTGGGGCGTCACCAGGAGCCGCACGCCGATCTTCTTCTCGTCGTAGCCGCTGATCTCCATGGTGCCGGTCTCCTTCAGCCGCTCGTAGCGGGCGATGGGGACGACCGTCCCCACGACGATCTCGGCCTCGTTGTTGTCGAGGGTCGTGATGGTCGGCGCGGAGACCAGGTTCGTGTTCGCCGTCTGACGCAGGATGTCCATCGCCACCGAGAACTCCTGGAAGGAGAGCTTGCCGAAGACGTAGTCGGCCGGCGTCGGGTAGGGGAAGGTCTGCCCCGGCGGGAACGCCGGGCCGCCGCCGCCCACCTGGTTGTTCGGATTGGGCGTGGCGGTGAAGTCCCCCGAGCCTCCGCGCTTCGGGAAGGGGAACGTGGTCGGCAGGGTCGCGCCGGCGGCGCTCGCGCGGAGCTGCCAGTCCACCCCCAGCTTCTCGTCCTTGCCCAGCGTCGTCTCGACCAGCTTGGCCGTGATCGCCACCTGCCGCGGCCGCGTGTCCATCTGGCCGAGGACCGCGGCGATCCGTTCCAGCCGCGCCGGCGTGTCGGTGGCGATGAGCGCGTTCTCGCGGGAGCCGTTCGGCGTCTCGGCGAGAACCCCCTCGCCGCCGGCGCCGGGAACGGCGGAAGCGCGACCGGAGAACGGCTCGACGGAGCCCTTGTCGCTCAGCATCTTGCGCACGACGTCGGCGGCGGCGGAGGGATCGAGATAGCGGAGCCGGAAGAGACGCGATGCCGAGCCCGCGGGATTGACGAGCAGGACGTTCCCCTCCAGCCGGTAGTCGGCTCCGGTCGCCTCGGCCACGTAGGAGACCGCCTCGGCGAACGTGACGTTCGCCAGGTTGGCCGTGAGCGTGCCGGGCACGTCCTTGCCGATCACGATGCTCACCCCGAACTGCGAGGCGATCAGCCGGAGCGCGTCCTGCGCCCGGGCTCCCTTGAAGCTGAACGTCGCTCTGCCTTGCGGCTGCGCCGGCGCGCTCCAGGGCGTCGCGAGCACGGCGAGCCCGGCGGCAAGCGTCAGGACGGCGAGCATCCGCTTCATGGTCCGTCTCCTTTGAGGGTGAGCGTCGTCACGGTTCCCTTGTCCAGCAGCATCACCGTGCGCGCCCCGATCTGGAGAATCTCGCGGGAGCCGACCCGCTCCCCTTCGCGGTAGACCTCACCGTTGATCAATGCCGTCCTTCCCGACGGCCCGTTCATCACGCCCTGGAGATACAGCCCCGCGCCCGGGGGCGGCAGCTCCTCGTGGCGCGCGGACGACGGCGCGGCCGCCGACGCTCCCTCCGGCCCGAAGCGCCGCCGGAAGGGGTCGCTGCCCCAGCCCGGCTCGGTCGGCGTCGAAGCGCCCTGCTTCGGAGCCGACGCCGCGAGCTGCGCCGGCGGCGGCGCACCGCCCGCGGCCCGCGCGCGAAGCCGCGCCCGCTTCGTCTGCTCGTCCAGCGACTGCACGTAGACGAGCGCCGCGACGAGAAGCCCGAGGAGCACGTAGGTCCTCGGATTCATTCCCTGCCTCGCCTGATCGCGCAGCCAGCTCATGCCCGTTCCATCCCTAGGGAGTGCCGTAGAGCCAGATCGCGACGTCCGCCGAGACGTCCGAAGCTCGTGGCGCGTCCGCCCGGATCGCCACCGAGCGCACCACCACGAGCTGGTCCATCGCTTCCACTTCGCGCAGGTACTCCCCCAGCGAGCGGTACGAGGCGAAGAGGCGGAACCGGAGCTCTGCCTTGCGGTAGGTTTCGGTCCGGCCGGCGGCGTCGGTGGTGGTGACGTCCACCGGCGTGCCCGCGGGCTGGATCAGCTCGGTCTTCACGCCCCAGCGGTCGGCGATCGGCGTCACGTCGCGCAGGAAGGCGGCGACCATCGAGCGCGACGGCAGCGCGTGCCGCGCCGCGTAGCGCGACGCGTCCTCGCCGGGGTGGACGCGCTGCCAGGCGTCCAGGTCTTGAAGTCCATGCTGGAGATCGGCGAGGTCCGCCTCCAGCCGTCCGCGCTCCGTCCGCAGCTGCTTCGCCTCGCGCTCCCGCGGGTCCACGTAGACCGCGCGCACCACGCCCAGCGACGCGAGCAGGATCCCCGCGATCACCAGGTGTCCCAGGTACGGCTGACGGATCGGCGACGGCACGAGCCTCCCTACTCCGCGATCCGCACGGTCACGGTGAAGCTGGAGAGCGCCGGCGTCACGGTCTGGCATCCCTCCAGACGGACCTGGTCGAACACCGGCGAGCGGGACAGCGAATCCATCAGCTCGCCCAGCACCTTCTCGGGCCGCTCGCGATCCGTGCGCAGCAGTCCCGAGAGGCGCACCTCACGGCCGCTCTCCCCCGCCGGCTGGGCCGCCCCCGCGGCCGGCGCCGGCTCCGAAACCTCGAGCGTCGTGAGGCGCGCGTCGTCCCCCACCCTCCAGCTCAGATCCCGCAGCACGTACGACCAGAGCACCTGCCCCCCGGACAGGCGGGCCAGCAGGTCGTGCAGGCGCGTCTCTTCTTCCCGCGCGGCGCGGAACCGGCGGAGCGCCTCGGCGCGCGGCCGGACCTCCTCCAGGCTGCCCCGGAGCGAGGCGACCCGCTGCCGCTCGCCCATCACCGCCACCTCCGCGGGGAGCGACACCGAGAGCAGGAGCACCGCCGCGATCGCCGCGGCCGCCCGCTGCGGCACCGCGCTCGCGAGGCGGTACGCCGTGCCGGCCTCGGGCGGCGCGAGGAAGTTCATCGCGCCCCGCCGCAACGACGCCAGCCCCTGCCCCATCTCGGAGGTCGGCGCCGCCTCGGAACCCTCGCCCTTCTCGGCAGCATCGGCTCGAGCCACCGGGATCTTGAGAACGCCGGTCAGGTACTCGGCGAGGTTCCGGACCCGGGCCCCGTCCCCCAGGAGCACGACCCGTGAAACCGACTCGCCCTGGAACTGCTCGTTCACGTAATCGAAAGAGTTCCAAAGCTCGCGAACGAGACGCTCCAGCACGGGCCGGAGCATGACGGAGACGGCGGTGAGCGGAATCCGTCCCGCGGTTCCCGTCTCCTCAGCCCCAAAGGGGATGCCGTGGGTCCGCTTCAGGGCTTCGGCCTCCTCGGCCGTGAGGTCCACGGTCCCCTGACCCGGAACCACGATCGAGCGAAGCGCGTCGGTGAACGAATCGCCGCCCACCCCCAGGTCGCGCGCGAAGCGGATCTCGCGGCCCTTGAGGATGGCCACGTGGCTCGCCGCGCCGCCCAGGTCCAGATAGGCGGTGACCTCCTCGGAATCGACGCTTCCGTCCACCAACGCGAGCAGCGCGACGGACCGCAGCGTGACGCAGACCGGCTTGAGGCCCGCCTGATCCAGGAGATCCCTCGCCTCGGCGACGCGGCGACGCGGAGCGACGGTGACGAGGAGATCGAGCGAGGCGGCGCCGTCGCGCGCGGTGCGGCCGAGAATGTCGTAGCGGATCTCCGATTCCTCGATCGGCCCCGACGCGTGCTTCCGGCATTCGAGCCGGAGGGCCGAGAGGAGATCGGCGCCCTTCATCTCGGGAAGCGTGATGCGCCGAACGACGATGTCGCTGCCCCCGATGGCCGTCGCGGCGGGCGCTCCCTGCCATCCCGTCGCCTGGACCAGCTCGCGGAGGGCGTCGGCGGGGCGAATCCGGGATCCGCGATCGTCGGGGCGAAGCGCGCGGGCGACGACGTCCACGGAGCGGCTGCCGCCGCGTCCTCGGAAGCGCACCAGCTTCACGGAGGTTTCACTCACGTCGACACCGACCAGCCCGTTCCAGCCGGGCATGACGAGCCCGGCCGCGCGCCCCAGCGCGTGCGGACCTCGAATCGGTCTGTCCGCGATGCGCGACCACCAGGACCTCGCTGCGTGCCGTTCCATGCCGACTCCTCTCATTGACGCGTCTCGACCCAGGCCGTCACGGCGAGCGAGCCGCCGACCTTGCGAATCCGGTCGTTGTTCCGGTCTCCGATGTAGAAGATTCCCGTCGAGGCGATGGCGATCCCGCGCGGCGTGTCGAGCATCGCGCCGGCGGCCGCGCCTCCGTCGCCGCTGAATCCCGCCGTACCCGTACCCGCAATCGTGGCGATGAGGCCGCTCCCCGCCCGGACGCTGCGGATGACGTGGTTTCCGGTGTCCGCGACGTACACGTCGCCCGACGGCGCGAGATGGACGGCCTCGGGCGCGGTCAAGCGCGCCGCGGTCGCGAGGCCGCCGTCTCCCGAATATCCCGCGGTGCCGTTCCCCGCAAAGGTCGTGATGATCCCGGCGGGCGTGATCTTCCGGATCACGTTGTTGCCGGCGTCGGCGACGTAGAGGTCCCCGGTCGCGGTGAGATGAAGCCCCTGCGGGACCCTGAGCTTCGCAAGCGTCGCGAGCCCCCCGTCCCCCGAGTAACCCGCGATGCCGGTGCCCGCGTACGTCGTGATGATTCCCGTCGCGGCGATCACCTTCCGGACCCGGTTGCTCGAGCGGTCGCCGATGTACAGGTCGCCGTTCGCCGCGACCTGGATCCCGCGCGGCGAGTTGAGCCGCGCCGCCGTGGCCGCCCCGCCGTCGCCGGAGGATCCCGGTGCGCCATTCCCGGCCACGGTCGTGACGATCCCGGTGGCCGCGGTGACCTTCCGAATCACATTGTTCTGCGTGTCCGCGACGTAGAGGTCTCCGTTGGCGGCGACCACGACGTCTTCGGGGAACTTGAACCGGGCCGCGGTCGCGAGCCCACCGTCGCCGGTGAAGCCCGGGCTGCCGGTCCCGGCCACCGTGGTGATGATCCCCGTCGCGGCGGCCACCTTCCGGATCACGCTGTTGTCCGAGTCGCAGACGTAGAGGTCGCCGTTGGAGGCGACGGTGACCCCCTCCGGATTCTTGAGATTCGCCGAGGTCGCGGTCCCGCCGTCGCCGGCGTAGCCCAGCGTGCCGTTTCCGGCGTAGGTCGAGATCCCGCCCGCGGCGACGTGCACCTGGATCGACCGAAGCGCGTCTCCGGCCACGCCGTTCGCGACGATCCGCTTCTGCCCCGCCGGGAGCGGCGCCCCCGTCTCGTCAACCCCGTCCGGCGGCGCGATCCAGAAGGACCCCGCGCCGACCGTCTTTCCGGGGGACGGAAGACCGCTCCACGATGGGTTGGCCGACAGCTTCAAGACGGCGTACTCCAGCCCCGCGTGCGCCGCGTAGAACGCCTGGTTGGAGCGCACCTGGTTCACGGAAAGATCCGAGTCCTCGGCCACCAGCGAGACCATGGCCAGCCCCAGGATCAGGAGGATGAGGATCGAGACGATCGCCAGGACGGCCGAGAATCCCTCCTCGGCACCGCCTCGGCGCTCCGCCGCACGACACTCGGAGACGGGCGCGATCACAACGACCTCACGAACGCCGCGGTCACCGCGCTCACCGATTGCGTGCCCTTGGCCAGCCGCAGATGCACCGTGATCCTCCAGATGTCGGTCGCCGAGGGCGCGACGATCGGCGCCGCCGCCGTGCCGTCCGCCTTCCAGTAGGCGAAGGCGAGCGAGTCGACGCCCGTGGCGAGCGGCCGCGCGGTTCCGTTCCGGGTGTACAGCAGCGGGTCCCCTTTCACGCCGGTCCAGGAGAAGGCGACGGTGGCCGAGTCGCGATCGACGAACGTGAACGCGCGCGCCGTCGCCTGCGTGATGAAGGTGGCCCCGCGCACCCGCTTCAGCTCGCGGCTGATCCGCTCCTCCGCATAGCGCGCCTCCTGAAGCATTCCCTTCTCCGCATCCACGTACTGATAGCTCCGGATCGCCTCGGAGAACATTCCGGTGAAGACGAACGCCGCGATCGACACCACCACGATGACGATCGTCACCTCGGCGAGCGTGAACCCCTCCGCGCCCCCGGTCCGGCGGGAGGACGGGGTCAGTAGTTCGTGAACCATGTCGTCAGCGTCACGGAGGGCACGCTCGCAAAGGAGACGGTCACGCTCACAGTGCGGAACGTGATGCCGTCGTAGACCGAGTCGGGCGCGAAGGAGACGGTCCGGCCGTAACCCGGAAAGGCGGCCACCGGGATCTCGGGCGGATAGTTGGCGGCGACCAGATAGGAGTACCCGCGGGATGGGGAGTTCTTGTCGGCCGCGATCTCCTCCATCTTGGACTGGGCCAGCTCGGCCATGACGGTGGCGTGGTGCGCCTCGCCGGAGCGAATCGAGGAATTGGCGAAGAGCATCCCGAGGGGGAGCACGGCGACCGCCGCGATGACCAGGATGAGGACCACCTCGGGGAGGGTGAATCCGCGCTCGGAGCGGCTCATCGGATCGTCACCGCCCCGGTCCCGGGGGCGACCTCGACGGTGTCGTTCACGCCCTGGTAGGACAGGATCACCCGTCCGGGGGTCGAAAGCTCGACGCCGGCGCTGTCGCGCGGAACGCCGAAGTAGTCGAACGAGACGGCCGGGGTGGCGCCGAACGAAGCCGCCAGAACCGTCACCCCCCGATATTCGATCTTCTGGTTGAAGACGACCCGAAGGGTTCGCGCCCGGTCGGCGGGATCCACGAGCGGCGTGGCCGGCGTGGGCGCAAAGACCGTGTAGCGTCCGGCCGAGGGCTCGAAGTAGAGGCCGTGAACCATGCGGGTGCCGATCGAGCGGTTCTGCGCGTAGCGGAGATCCGCGGCCACGCGGCGAGCGGTCGCGTCGAGCCGGATCTCGCTCATCGCGGCGATCTTCGGGTACGCGATCCAGGCCAGGATCGCGATGATCGTGATGCCCAGGGCCAGCTCGACGAGGGTGAAGCCTCCCGCTCCGGCTCGCGCGCCCCTCATCCCTCGCCTCCGGCCAACGCGGGAACGCGGGACGGCGCCGGGGCGAGCCCGCCCGCGCGAAGGCCCCACTGGCGCGCGCGGGATCCGTCCCCCGCCAGCATCCACGCCCGCGAAGCGTCCGCCGCCAGCGCGGCCGAGGGCTCGACCCGGAACGCGCGCTCGAACCACAGCGCCGCCTCGCCCGGACGCCCCGCCGCCGCCAGGAAGACGGCGAGCCGCGCGCGCGGCTCCGGGTCGTACGGGGCCAGGCGGCACGCCGCGAGAAGCTCGTCGAGGGCGCGCTCCGGTTCGCCGGAGGCGGCGAGCGCCGCGGAGGCGTTCAGGCGCGCCCCCGGAATGTCGAATCCCACCCGGGCCGCGTCCAGGAACCATGGGAGCGCTTCGGCGATCCGCCCGCGCGACCAGAGCCACCTCGCGGCCGCGTCGGAGTAGGAGATCGCCATCTTTCGCGTCACGTAGTCGTAGCGCTCGGGGTGTCCGCCGAGCAGATCGCTCGACCGGGGCCAGTCGGCCGGCAGAACCCACGCCGGCGTCCCGTCCTGCGGGAGGTCATGGCCGGAGGCGCCCGGGACGCCACACGCTTCGTAGAGAAGCCCCCGCTGACGGAAGCGCACCCCCGAGGCGATCAGATCGCCCGGAGGAATCGGATAGCAGACCGGTGTCCGGTTCCGGCGGATCGCCTCGATCTCGGCGCCGTGCGCCGCGACGGTCCACCGCGACCGCGGAAGCGAGCGAAGCCGGTTCGGATCGCCGAAGATCCAACCGCGGCGATGGGTCAGGGCGACGTCGGGCCGCGTTCCCGAACGCGAGGCGTAGGCCGCCAGGAAGGTCTCGTTGTCACCGTCCAGCACGAGAGTGGCGCGCGCGGGCGCGGCGGCGAGGAGATCCCGGCCGTAGCGCTCCGGCAGGGTCCAGCGACTCCGGTCGGCCGCGGCGAAGCGACCGGGGAGGAGCGCCGCGACGACCAGAACGGGAGCGAGGGCGGCGGCCATGCGCACCCGGCGGCCGGTCCGCCGCCGCGCGAGGAGATCGCCCAGACGCTGCGCTCCGGTCCCGGCGAGCAAGGCTCCCGCCGCGACGACGGGCGCGAGAAAGGGCGCGACCTGCGCCAAGTGCTCGGGATCCGGAGTGAAGCGGATCAACGCCATCAAGGCCGCCGGAACCGTCATGGCCGCCACCAGCACCGGCCCGACCACGACCGCCGGGCGCCGGGCTCGGTACCCGAGCAGGACCCCGCTTCCGGCGAGCACGGAGCCGAAGAGGCCCAGCGAGCCCAGCGACAGAGCCGCCATCCCAAGCCCCTGGTCGACGGCGCGGTCGAGCCGGAAGGGATTCTGCGCCAGTCCGCCGTAGGTGCGGCGTAGCAGGTAGTCCGCCAGGCCGCCGATCCCCCGGACGTCGGTCCAGGCGAAGGGCGGCCCCGCGCTCCAGCGCACCGGAAGGACCCACGTGATCGAGGCGCCCGCCGCCGCCCAGGCCAGACCCCGGGCGAGGCGCGGCGCGCTCCACCCTCGGCGCGCGAGCACCCAGGCCGATCCCGCGAGCGCCGGAAACAGAAGGGTCTGGTGCACGATCGTCGCCAAGCCGGCCGCGAAGAAATAGAGCGCTTCGTCGCGACCGGACGCGCGCGCCCTCCGCGCTCGGAACGCGAGAAGGGCGAGGGCGAGGAACGCGAGGAGGGCGAGCCCGTACACTTCCGCCTCGACCGCCGAGCTCCAGACGATCGACGCGGTGGCCAGGAGCGCGGTGGCGACCGCGGCGGCCGGGGCCCGGAGTCCCGCGCGACGCGCCAGCATCCAGAAGAGGCCGACCGAGAGCGCGGTCGACGCCGCGGAAAGGGCGTTCACGCGAAGCGCGAGGCCGCCCGCCGGAATCGCCGCGGCGAGGCGGGCGAGCAGGACCCACAGCGGATACCCGGGTGGATGGGCGATCCCGAGTCCCTGAGCGGCGAGGATCAGCTCCCCGCTGTCTCCCGCGCCCACGCCGCGCGACAGGGTGAGCGCATACAGAACCGCCGCGGCCGCGGCCGCGAGGCATCCCTGCTCGGTTCGGGAGAATCGCATGGGTGCGTTCCCGCTGAGCGCGGGTCTCCGCCTGATGGTGGAACGAGGTGGGAGCCTGCGCCCCCACCTCGCAACCGCCGAACCGCCCTTCCCTGGGCGGCTCAGTACGACGAGTAGGCCGAAACGTTGACCTTCACGATGCCGGTGGCCGCGGTGTACTGCCAGCCCCCGGTGTTGTCCACGCCGGCCGTCGTCTTGACGGTGTTCACGTTGTTGACCGGCTCCTTCGGGACGCGCCCGTCCGCGAAGATCGTTCCGTCCAGCGTCGGGAACGTGGCGCTGCCGTTCAGGGCGTTGCGGGCATACTGGATGGCGACCGCGGACCGGATCGAGCCGAGCTGGCCCTTGATCGTGGCCACGCGGGCCTGCTCCCGCATGTCTTCGTACTTGGGAATCGCCACCGCGGCGAGAATCCCGAGGATCACGATGACGATCACGAGCTCGATCAGCGTGAACCCGCTCTCCGACTTGGACCGAAACATGCCGAGACCTCCTTGTGCTCGTTGCCGAGACCGCCCTCTCCCCCGTGGGGGCGGGCTGTTCGATTCCACGCGCATGAATCGGCGCGTGCGGGAGCGTCCTTGAGCGCGTTTTGCAACGGGGGCGAAACGAAAAGGCCTAGTGGCGGAAGGCGTTCATCAGGTTCCAGAGGGGGAGGAAGACGGCCAGCGCGGTGAACAGCACCGCCGCGCCGAGCACGGCGAGCAGCGCCGGCTCGATGGCGGTCGAGAGGTTCTTGACCGCGTAATCGACATCCCGGTCGAAGTATCGGGCGACCCGGACGAGCATCTTGTCGATCGCTCCGGTCTCCTGCCCCACGGCCAGCATCTTGACGACGAGAGGGGGGAAGACGTTCCGCCCCTGCACCGATTCGGCCAGCCCCATGCCCGCCGTGACGCCGTCCCGCATCCGGTCGACTTCCTCCTCCACGATCTTGTTTCCCGCCACCCCGCGGGCCACCGCGAGGGCCTGGAGGATCGGGATGCCGGCGGCCACCAGGGCCGCCAGAACGCGGGCGAAGCGCGACATGATCGTCTTCTGGAAGATCGGACCGAACAGAGGTGCGGTGATGATCCAGCGATCGATCCGCCGGCGGCCCGACACCGTGCGCGACCAGACCACGGCGGCCGCGATTCCGCCGAGGACCAGGGTGATCACCAGGTACCAGTAGCGGTCGAAGAAGTCGCTCGCGCCGATCAGGATCCGGGTCGGGAGCGGAAGCCGCGCGTCCAGATTCCGGAAGAGCGACGCGAAGCGGGGCAGCACGAACTTCACGAGGATGATGAAGGCCACCCCCAGCTCGGCCACGATGAGCGTCGGGTAGAAGGTCGCCGACCGGATCCGCTGTTCGGTCTCCTCTTCGTATTCCAGGAGGCCGCCCACGCGGTCCAGCATGCTGGCCAGAAGCCCTCCCTCCTCGCCGGCATGGATCAGGCTCGTGAACACGGCGGGAAAGCATCGCGGATGACGCTGGAGCGCCTCCGTCAGCGTGCTGCCCTGCTCGACGTCCGAGCGGACCCGGTCGATGGCGGCCTTCAGCACGGGATGGGCCGTCTGTTGGTGCAGGATCTCGAGCGAAGCGAGGATCGGGAGGCCCGCCTCGAGCATCGTCTCCAGCTGACGCACGAACAGGATCAGGTCGCGCGTGGAGACGCGCTTCTGGAACAGAACGAACGGGGTTCCCGGACGGACCGGGGCCGACGCCTCCAGCCGGATCGGCGTGAGCCCCATCCGGTGCACGGTGTCGATGGCGCCGTCGAGATCGGGCGCTTCCACGACGCCGGCCTGCGCGGCGCCGGCCGCGCTCGTGGCGCGGTAGCGGAAGACCGGCACGCGCTACGAGCCGGCGCGCATCGCGGCGGCCTCGTCCTCGGTCTGCGCCCAGTCGCGCTTGGTGACGCGGAGGACCTCCTCGAGGGTCGTGAGCCCCGAGGCGGCCTTGCGCACCGCGTCCTCGCGGAGGGTGCGCATCCCGGCGCGGCGCGCCGCGCGGGCCAGCTCCTCGGCCGGCGCGCGCTGGTGGATCAGCGCCTGGACCTCCTCGTTCACTTCGAGCACCTCGAAGATGCCCGCGCGGCCGCGATAGCCCGTGCCCGAGCAGGCGCGGCAGCCGGCGCCGTGGTGGAACTCCCCCTGCGCGGGGTCGATGCCGAGCGCCGCGGCCACGTCGTCGGGCGGCGTGATCGGCCGCCTGCACTTCTCGCAGACCCGGCGCACCAGGCGCTGCCCCACCACGCCGAGCATGGCCGACGAGAGAAGGAACGGCTCGATCCGCATGTCGAGCAGGCGCGGCAGCGCGCCCGCGGCGTCGTTGGTGTGGAGCGTGGAGAGGACCAGGTGCCCGGTCAGCGCCGACCGGACCGCGATCTCGGCGGTCTCGGCGTCCCGGATCTCCCCCACCATGATCACGTCGGGATCCTGGCGGAGCAGCGCGCGGAGGCCGCGGGCGAAGGTGAGCCCCGCGTCCGGGTCCACCTGCGTCTGGCGGATCGAGCCGAGGTGGTACTCGACCGGATCCTCCAGGGTCACGATGTTCCGCTCGACCGAGTTGATCTTGTGGATGCAGGCGTAGAGCGTCGTGGTCTTGCCGCTTCCGGTGGGGCCGGTCACGAGCACGATGCCGTTCGGCTTTCGAACCATCCGCTCGACCGTGGCGAGCGGCTCCGGCGCCAGCCCCAGCTCCGGCAGTCCGATGAGCGCCGCCGAGCGGTCCAGGACACGCAGCACGAGGTTCTCGCCGTGGATCGTCGGGAAGGTGGAGACGCGGAGGTCCAGATCCCGGCCGGAGACGTTCATGCGGATGCGGCCGTCCTGGGGCAGCCGCCGCTCGGCGATGTCGAGCGCGGCCATCACCTTCACGCGCGAGACGACGGGGGCGTAGAGCGCCTTGGACTGGATCGAGACCTCGCGCAGCACCCCGTCCACGCGGAGCCGGATGCGGAAGGAGTTCTCGTCCGGCTCGAGGTGAAGATCGGAAGCGCCCTCGCGCACGGCCTGCTGCACGACCGCGTTGACGAAGCGGATGATCGGCCCGTCCTCCTCGGGGCGGAGCGCGACCTCGGCGGCGACCTGGCGGAGCGCCTGCTCGCGCGCGAGCTGGTCCAGCCCCGAGCCGACCGGATGCAGCCGGTCGATCGCCTCCTTGATCTGCGCCTCGGGGGAGACCACGACCTCCACCTGGAGGCCGGTCGACTGCTTCACCTCGTCCAGGGCCACCACGTCGAGCGGATCGGCCATGGCCACGGTCAGCGTGGAGCCGATCTTGAACAGGGGGAGCACGGTGTACTGGCGCGCGACCTTGTCGGGGAGGAGCCGGACGATCTCGGGCTCGAGCACGTAGGTGCTCAGGTCCATGCGCGGAATGCCGAGCTGCTCCTCGTAGTACTCGAGGATCGCGGACTCGGGGGCCAGGCTCAGGCGGAGAATCGCCTCCCGGAGCGAGGTCCCCGCGCGGCGCTGCTCTTCCAGCGCGCGCGACAGCGCCTCGGGCGAGAGATGCCCCTGCTCGACCAGGCTCTGACCGAGCGGTTTTCGGCCTCCACGCATGACGGATCCTCCGAACGGAGTCGCCCGGGGGCGTCCATGCCCCGGGCGGTTCGTCCCAGGAATCGGCGCAAAAGGGTCGGTTCTGGAGCGGTTTGCGGCGGGTGGGAGGAGCGGCCCGCGGACCCGATGGGGGGCCGGCCCGCGCGAAGGCGGGTGCCCGACTAGCGGATCAGCGTAGGAGGCGTCGCGTGGTCGGACACCGGCGCGGGCTCCGGCGTCTGCGTCACTTCGGCGACCGCGTCGGCGCCCACTCCCTCCAGGGTCAATTCCGTCCACGAGAGGAGGCGGCCGTCGCCCGGCTCCATCGAGGTGGGCCCGGTCGTCGTGTCGGAGGGCGCGAACACCAGCGTCGTGTCCACCCCGACGAAGACCGGCTTCGTGGAACCCTGCGCGATCGGGACTTTCTTCGTCGTGACGCGGAAGAGGGAGCGCGCGAACCCGGTGATCGAGACCGCGGGATTGCGCCAGTAGGTCTGCGTCAGGACGAGTCGATACGTGGAGGTGCTGTCCTCCATCATCGGCCAGTCGTCGGTGCCCGCGCGCGAGGTCCACTCGATCACCGAGGGAACCACCCAGCGCCCCGCGCGAACGGTGTCGGGGCCGAGGAAGCGTCGCACCGGACGCACCGTGGGGTCGAACTCGAAGAGCTCGTAGCTGGAGACCTCCCCTCCCGCGCGCTGGGACAGGGCGGAGGCGATCGGGTACTCGTAGAGCTTTCCGCCCGGAGCGAGCATCTGATAGCGGACCAGCCGGAGCGGCTTCCCCGCGTCGGCCACGTCCTCGGAATCGGCATCCTCGGTGGCGCTCCCCTCCTCGGACTCGGCTCGCGCCTGGGAGGCGCTGGGTGCCGGCCCCGGGGCGAAGAGCCCCCGCTCGATGCGGGTGCCCGCGCGGTCGACCGTCTTGAGCTCCACCCAGTACCCGTCGTTCTTCCCCACCTTTTCCCGGGAGACGATCGCGACGCGCTGCGTGAATTCGCGGACCGGGGTCCGGCCGCTCTGCGTGCGCACGTGGTAGGAGACCCAGGGACCGATGACGTCGGAGTGGAAGACGCGGAGGGAGGCCAGCTTCAGGGCCTGCGCCGGGGCGCTCGCCGGGATCAGGGCGAGCGCCGCGGCCGCGAGGAGAACGAAAACCGATGTCTGCGGAAGTCGTCGCATCATCGGCCTACTTCCAGTGGACGATCTTCTGAACCTTCTCGTCGAAGTTGAACGACGGGTCCTGCGCCGGGCTGTGGCAGGTGACACAGACCTCGGGGCCCACGACGTTCCCGGAGCCATGCGTGGTGCCCATGCCGTGGCAGTTCTCGCACTGCACGTTCACCAGGTCGGGCGTGCTCTCCTTGGAGACGAATCCGCCCGCCTGCCCCATGCCGGTGACGTGGCATGGGAGGCATTCCGGAGTGGAGTCGCGCTGGTTCTTGGTCAGCGTCGCGAACGCGTGCGCGTGCTGCTGGGTCGAGTACATCTCGTACTCCGACTCGTGGCAGCGGCGGCAGTTCTTGTCGCCCAGGTAGTGGTCGGCGCTCAGGGCCTGCGAGGATTGCGCCGTCTGCTGCTCCACCGCCTTCTTCTGCTGCGCCTCGAAGCGTCGATTCAGTTCGTCCTGGAAATTGTCCACCATCTTGTTGGTGCTCTCGTCCGCCGGAATCTTGTCGTCCAGCGTCACGACCTCGCCGTCATAGGAGGCGATCTTGCCGTCCTGCACGACGAGGTGGATCGAGGGGATGTACTGGCCGCGCTCGCCGCCGCGCGCGTTGATGACCCCCTGGGTCTGGACCACCTGCTTGGAGAGGCCGGGGAGATGCCCGAAGACCATGACGTCGATGCCCGGGACCTCGATCGTGAGCTTCTGCCCGTCGGTGAGCCCGAGGTGCGAGAGGAGCACGACCACGTCGGCCTTCTTCCGGAGCTCGGGGATCAGCTTCTTCGCCGTCTCGGTCGGATCGAGGATCTCGAGCGGCTTGTCGCCGGCGTGCTGGCGGGTGATCAGGTCCTTCTGAATGAGGCCGGTGAACGCGACGCGCACCGTTCCCGCCTTCCGGATGACGTACGGCTTCACGAACGGCTTCTTGGTGTCGGCGTAGACCAGGTTCGCCGAGACGAGGTCGATCTTGGTCTTCTTGAAGGCGTCCAGCAGGAACGGCTGGCCGAACGAGAGCTCCCGCTCGCCGACCGTCGCCACGTCGTAGCCCAGCTTGTCCATCATCTGGACCATGAAGGCGGACTTCAGCGAATCCTGCTCCCCGGCGACGCCGAAGAAGTCTCCGGTATCAACCGTGAAGTGGTTCGGGAACTTGAGGCTGCCTACCTTGAGTTGGCTCGCCCTCCGGGCGAGGCCGCCGAGCGGGTGCGCGTGTCAGCCACAGGGCGCGAGCTCGTTGAACACGTCGTTCGTGCTCTGGATCAGGATGTCCGTCTGGGAACCCTTGCCCTGGAGCGACGAGGCGGCAAACAGCAGCCCTGCAATCAGAAACAGGAGATAGCGGTAGCGATGCAGCGCGGATCACCTCCCTCGAATTCGATGTTCGGCCGAATGTCTGAAAACTATACCCCGGACCCTCGGAACGGTTCAACAGAAGGGAGCCCTTTTCGAGGAATGGGCTGGTTTCAGCCAGGAAACCTCCCCGAAAAACGCCTCAGGGCGGGAGGTCTCGCCTCCCGCCCCGGGACACTACTGAAGTCGTTTGGGGGGTACCCTGGTGCTTCTACTTCTTGATGCGCTCGCGAAGCGCCTTGCCGGCATGGAATGCCGGGAACCGCGAGGCGGCGATCTTGATCCGTTCGCCGGTCTGCGGGTTGCGTCCTTCGCGCGCTTTCCGCTTCCGCGTCTCGAAGGTTCCGAATCCCGTGATCTGGACCTTCTTGCCGGAGAGGAGCGCGGAGGCGATGAGTCCCTCCTTGCCCGGGGAGAAAATGGTGTCGACGACTGCGCGTGCCTGGCGGGCCGAAAGGTCGGCCTTCTTGGCGATGTACGCGACGAGCTCCGTCTTGTTCACCTTGCCCTCACCTCCTTTCGCGGTGCGGCGCCACGTTACGCCGCACCCCTGGGGGTGTCAAAGGGAAATCGAGCGTGGGTATCGCGTTTTCGTCAGTAGCCGCCGCCGGTGAGAACGTTCTGCCCTCCGAACCCGCGGAGGCCGCGGCTTCCCTGCTCGTAGTAGACCTCCGGCAGCAGCTTCACGTTGATCTTGAAGTAGTACTCCTTGTTGTCGCCGGAGATGCTCCGCGTGAACTGCGCCTCCCAGCAGTGGAGCTCGCGCGTCACGGTGAAGCCCTGGGCGACCAGGTTCCGATGGGTGGCGTTGTACTGCGCGTGGTAGTCGAGGCGCCATCCGCGCGAGACGTTGAGCCCGAGCGTGCTGTTCACGGTCGACTCCGACACCCACTTGCCGGCCGGATCGCGGTTTCCGCTCAGGTTGACGGCGAAGCCGACCCGCCACGGCAGGCTGGTGGAGGTCAGCCCCTCGTTGACCAGGTAGTTCTGGCTGGTGCGCACGGCCGCCTCGCCCGGCTCGTCCGACATCGCCTGGATCGAGTCCTCCGCCGCGCGGGAGGTGCCCTGGAGCTGGAACCCGGTCGACGCGGTCATTCCCTTGAGATTCAACGTGTACGGATCGTGGGTGAAGGAAAAGGAGAAATCGCTTCGCTCGATCGGCCGGAACACGAGCGAGGTCTGGATGTCCGAGAGCGGGCGCCGGCCCTGCCGTTTCGCGAGGAGGTCGTAGCTCGCCGTCGTGTTCGCGGAGATCAGGCTGTTGATGATCTTGGGCCGGTCGGCGCTGCCCACCTTGACGTGGATGTCGTTCCGGAGCGAGAAGGTCAGATTCTGCTGCTCGAACGACGAGAGCCCAATCCCTCCGACGCCGGAGAACCGCGGCCTCAGGACTCCGGACGTATCGGTGAAGCTCAGCCCCTGGATCCGCGGCTGGTAGAAAAGGGTCACCGCCGGCGTGAGGACGTGCCGCAGCGCCCGGAGCGGCCCGATCGGATGCGTCATGGTGCCGAAGATCTGCGTGTTCGCACCGACCGACGCGTTCCAGGCCCCGCCGACGCGATTCCGGTCTCCCGCCTGGTCCTTGGAGTAGTACACCCCCTGGACGCCGAGGCGGGGCTGCAGCGCGAGCGGTCCCAGGTGGCGGGTGTCGCTCAGGCTGGCGGAATGGAGCATGGCGGTTCGGGCGTCCACGATCGAGTCGCGCAGGTCGGTCTGGTGCAGGAGGTCGGAGTACCGGTTCGCGATCACGTTGCGCTGGCTCAGGAGCCTCATGTCGTAGCTGTACACCGTCGTCGCCAGCCAGGGCAGGCGCGCGGGAATGCCGGAGCGGGCCAGCCAGCCGATCGGACGGGGCTGAAGGCTGAAGGTCGCGGTCGGCAGCTGCTGCTGGATGCGGGCGGCGCCGGGGTCGGGCGAGAGATCCTGGATGCGGGAGAGGCCGGCGGTCAGGCTGGCCCGGCTCCAACCCTTGGAGTAGCCGACGCTCGATCGGAGGACCCGATTGACCCGGTTCGCCAGGCTCTGCCCCACGGTGGGATCCCGGAGATACGCCGCGGAATTCGTGAGATTGAAGTCGGCGGTCAGCTGCGAGTTCGACCCCATCGGCTGGTAGTGCGTGCCCTCGAGATGCCAGTTCCGGGTCGGAGGGGCGGCGCCGAAGACATCCTGGAACGAGCCGGTGACCTGCCCGTGGTACGAGTAGCGCTTGGCATAGCGCAGGAGCCCGTGGGCGATCCAGTTGTTGTCCTGGAAGTAGTCGGCCGCACCCGTGAGGTCCAGGTAGTCGCTGACGGCCCAGTAGTAGCCCACGTTGCGCACGAACTTGCCGGCGGCCGAGCTCGAGCCGAACTCGAACTGGGGGAGCATGAACCCCGAGTGGCGGCCGCTGTTGATCGGGAAGATGTAGAAGGGGATCGCGAGGACCGGCACGTGCTTGATGTAGAAGACGACCGGCTTCGCGATGACCTTGTCGCGGAGGAGAATCCGCATCTTCCCGGCACCGAAGTGGTAGTGCGGGTCGGGCAGGTCGCAGGTGGTGTAGGTCCCCGATTTGATGTCCAGGATGTCCTCGGAAACCCGGAGCACCCGGTCGCCGGTCACGTACCCCTGCTCGTACTTCGTCCGCCCGGCCAGCACGGCGCCGCGCCGAATTGCCAGGTCGTACGTCATCGTCTGCCCCACGATCCGGTCGGAGCCGTCCTGGAGCACCGGGTTCCCCTCGGCCCGCATTTTCTGGGTGTCCGCGTCGAAGTGGACCTGCTTCGCCTTGAGATTCATCTCGCGGTAGACCACGGCGGCTCCCCCCTGCACGTCCACCGTGTTCCGCTTCAGGTCGTAGGCGATCTGGTCGCCGCTATAGAGGATGCGCTCCCGCTTCTCGGCCCCGGTCGTGTCCCCCTCGGCGGCCATGTAGTAGGTCCCCGACCCGTTCCCCTGGACCGTCGCGTGGCGGGGCTTTCCCTGGTCGAAGTCCACGACGATCGTGTCCCCGTTCGAGGCGTTCCGTCCCCCCTTGGCGCTGTCGGCAGCGGAGGGCCAGTAGAACGAGCTGGCGCGACCCACGATGACCGCGCGACGCGCGGCCTCGTTCTCGAGGTAGAGCGTGATCGTGTCCCCGCTCGCGGTGGTCCGCTCGGAGCGGCCCGCGACCGAGTCGGCCTTCGCCTCGTAGGCGACCTTCGCGTTGGGGCGCGCCTGGATCGAGGAGACCTTGTGCTCCACGAAGCGGATCTCCAGCGTGTCGCCGCTCGCCGAGCCCTCGGCGTCCCAGGCCTTCGGCGATTCGACGAGCAGGGCCCGGTTCTCCTTCCGGAAGAAGGCGGCGCGCCCGCCCGTGGCGCGCAGGCTGTCCCGCGCCACCTGGACCTTTCCCTGCGCGAACACGCGGTCGTTCACGCGGTCGAACTCGAGGGAGTCGGCGAGGATCTTCGTCACCGTTCCGTTCGACTCGGTCAATTCCAGCCGCGGCGTCTGATCGGCCCACGCGTAGTCGGCGCGCCGGTCGTACCGGACCCGGCCCGCGACGACGCGCGTGCTCTCGGCCGTGTCCACGGCATCCACGCGTCCCAGCGCGAGCACGACGTCGGTGTTCCGGTCGTACTCGATCCGATCGGCGTCCAGGGTGCGGGTGGAATCCACCATGTGGGGACGCCCCGTGATCACCGAGAGGTTCCTGTCGCGGTAGAGCCAGGCCTCGCTGCCCGAGATGCGGGTCCCCCGCTCCTGGATCCGCACGTTCCCGCGCAGGGTGGCGAGCCGCTGCTTCCGGTCGTAGGTGGCCTCGTCGCCCCACATCGTGGTAGTGCCGTCCACGATCTTCACGTTGCCCCGGAAGATCACGTACTCCCGCGTCCGGTAGACGAGCGCGGAGTCGCCGGTGACGGTGGTCGTGCCATGGATCAGCGTGGGATGGATCGCCGTGTAGACGTTCTCGGCCCCGGTGAGGGAGCCCTCGAGGCGGTCGGCCTGCAGCCGGTAGGTCTCCGCCGGCTGCGCGCGCGCCGCCGACGGGGGCACCAGTACCAGAAGGAACGAGACGATCGCGGTCGCCAGGCTCCACGCGCCCGTCAGGGTTGCGCGCCCGGCCGCGCTGCGCGCGTCCGGTTCATATCGCACGCGGCACCTCGCGCCCCAGGGCCGCCATCGCCTCCGGCATGAGATAGAAGGAGCCGGTGACCACGACGACGCCTCCCGCGGCGCGCGCCCAGTCGACGGCGCCCCGCACGGCGGCGGCGGGATCGGTCTCCACTTCGCAGCTCAGGTGGCCGGCCGGGACGACGCGGGCGAGCGTCGCCGCCGGCGTCGCGCGCTCGCCGCCGAACTCGGTCAGCGTGAACCGGCTCGCGATGCGAGCGAGGGTGGCCAGGATCGCCTCGTGCGCCTTGTCGCGCGAGAAGGCGGCGACCACCGCGACGCTCCGTCCCGGAAAGAGCGCCGCGACCGTCTCGACCAGGGCGCGCGCCCCCTCGGCGTTGTGGGCCACGTCCGCGAGCACGGGAGGGTCCTCGCCCAGGACCTCGGCCCGGATGGGCCAGCGCGTCGCGGCGAGCCCCTCGAGGATCGATCGGGCGATGACCGGAGCGGGGCGGCCCTCCAGCGCCACCTCGGCGGCGAGCGCGGCGAGGGCCGCGTTCCGCGCCTGATGAAACCCCAGGAGCGGCGTGCGGGCCGTGCCCGCGAAGGAGGGCGTCCTGATCCACACGTCGGTCCCGGCGCGCGTGAGCCCGCGCGCCGCGTAGCGCCCGTCGCGCCCCATCAACAGGACGCGCGCTCCCTGCCGCACGGCGGCCTCGAGGATCTCCGAGCGCGGCTCGGCGCGGCGGACCCCCAGCACCAGCGTGCCGCCGGGCTTGATGATCCCCGCCTTCTCCGCCGCGATCCGCCGGAGCGTGGGTCCCAGGATCTCGGCGTGATCGGTCGAGATGGTGGTGATGACGGAGGCCCTGGGGACGAGGACGTTGGTCGCGTCCAGGCGCCCTCCCAGACCGACCTCGACCACCGCCATGTCCACCGCTTCGCGCGCGAAGTGGTCGAAGGCGAGCGCCGTCGCCGCTTCGAAGAAGGAGGGGCGCTCCTCCTCGAAGTGCGGCCACCAGCGCTCCAGCGCCTCCTCGAGCGCCGCGTCGCCGATCTCCGCGCCGTCCACGCGAATCCGCTCGTGGAACCGCACCAGGTGGGGCGAGGTGTAGAGGCCGGTCTTCAATCCCGCGGCGCGGAGGATCGAGGCGAGATGCGCCGCGGTCGAACCCTTGCCGTTGGTGCCCGCGATCAGCACGGAGGGGAACGCGCGATCGGGCCGGCCGCCGCGCTCCAGCAGCCGCTCGATGCCGAGGAGGCCGAGCCGCATGCCGCTGCGCTCGAACCGATAGAGCTCGTCGAGGCGCCGCGTGAGCGGAGCGCCCACGGTGCGGGTCATTCCTGGGAGGCGGTCTCGGTCGGGGTCGGCTCGGGGGTGGATACGGGAGCGGGGGGGCGCTCGGCTGCGTTCGGATTGGCGCTCGGGTTCGCGGGGACGCCGTGCGCGGGAGACGGCGCGCCGGCGGGATGGCCGTTGTCGCTGGGCGAGAGTCCGACCGGCTCGGCCGCCGCCACCGACGCCGCCCGGAAGCGGGCCAGCGACTCGCCGGCGCGCCGCCTCGGCTTCTGCGGCAGCACCGAGGTCGCGGCGAAGAAGCGGAGCAGGTAGCCCAGCGTCTTCTTCAGCTCCTGCCGGTGCACGATCTGGTCGACCATCCCCTTCTTCATCAGGAACTCCGAGCGCTGGAAACCCTCCGGAAGCTCCTGGTTGATCGTCTGCTTGATCACGCGCGGGCCGGCGAAGCCGATCAGCGCCCTCGGCTCGGCCAGGATCACGTCCCCCACCGACGCGAAGGAGGCGGTGACGCCTCCCGTGGTGGGATGGGTCATGACCGAGACGTAGGGGATCCGCGCGTCGGAAAGCCTCGCCAGGAGCGCGTTCGTCTTCGCCATCTGCATGAGGGAGAGGATCCCCTCGAACATCCGCGCGCCGCCCGAGGCGGAGAGGATGATGAGCGGCCGCCGCGTCTCGATCGCGAGCAGGATGCTGCGGGCGATCCGCTCCCCCGCCGCCGACGCCAGGCTCCCGCCCAGGAAGGCGAAGTCCATGATCGCGACGACGCACGCGTGGGACTCGATCGTTCCGTCGCCGCAGAGCACCGCCTCGGTGAGGCCGGTCTCCTCCCGCGCCTTCTTCAGACGGTCGACGTAGCGCTTGGAGTCCTTGAACCGGAGGGGATCGGTGGAGACGACTTCGGAGAAGCGCTCCTGGAAGGAGCCCTCGTCGAGGAGGATCTTGGCGTAGGCGCGGGCGGAGATGCGGAAGTGGTACCCGCACTTCCCGCACGTCCAGAGGTTCCGCTCGAGCTCCTTGTGGTACAGGATCTCGCCGCATTCCTCGCACTTGACCCAGAGCCCGTCGGGCAGGTCCCGCCGCCGTTCTCTAGCTTTGAGCCCTTCCTTGGCCTTGCGAAGCCACGTCATGCGCTGGGTCCCTCCGGGAGGGTTCGGAGCATGACAATAGCATCCTCGCTGGGGTTGCGGTAATAGTTCTTGCGGATGGCAATATCGATGAAGTCGTTCTTGTAATAGAACTTACGGGCATTTTCGTTGGACTCCCGGACCTCCAGGGTGACCCTCCTGGCCCCCCGGCTCCGGGCCGCTTCCACCAGGTCGTCCAGGAGGAGCTGGGCCACCCCCTGCCGCCGCTCGGAGGGGTCCACGGCCAGGTTTCCGACGTGCGCCTCGTCGGCGACCAGCACGGCGCACAGGTAGCCGACCAGCGCTCCGTCCCGCTCGGCAAGCCGCGCGTAGGTCCCCCCGCCGATCATCAATTCGGACCGGAACATCTCGCGCGACCAGGGATCGGTGAAGGAGGCCCGCTCGATCGCGAGGACCTCGTCCAGGCGCGCGACGGTGAGCGGCCGGACCCGCACCGGCTCCCCGCGTCGGGCGAGCGCGGTCATCGCGCCCCCGGCTTCCGCGCGTTCGGCGCGCGGCCGTAGAGCGGCGCGGCCTCGAGCAGATCGGCCCCGGCGCCCGCGGCGAGCGCGACCGCTCCCAGCTTGGCCACGGCGGGGCCGAGCGGCACCGCCGGCAGCGTCGTTCCCCCCAGATCGAGCACCCATTCCTCCAGCGCTTCCGTGGCCGCGGCGACGGGAACATCGGCTCCCGCGCGCTCGCGCAGCCGGTCCAGCACGTCCTCTTCGGGAACGACCTCCGGCCCCCACAGGAGCCGCGCCCGGTCGTCCCCCTCCTCGACACAGCCGTCCCAGAGCGCCGCCATCACGTGGCCGCGCTCCCCCTGGGTCAGGGTCGCGAATCGGGGCGCGCTCCTCCGATGAGCGTGCGCCGCCGCATCGTGGGACGGGATCATGAAGAGCGGAATCCCGGCGCCCAGCGAAGCGCCCTTCGCCCACGCGAGCCCGATGCGAAGCCCCGTGAAGGAGCCGGGCCCCGCGGAGACCGCGATGCCCGCCAGGTCCGCCACGCGGAGTCCGCCGCCCGCGAGGAGCCGCTCGATCGCGGGCGCGAGCCCGCTCGAGTGCCCGCCCTCGGGAAGCCGGACCGGCTCGCTCCCTTCGCCGTCCCGCGCGAGGGCGATCGAGCCGCGTGGCCCCGCCGTGTCAATTCCCAGGATAAAGCGCATGGCTCCATCGGTCGCGGTCCAGTTGTCCCTCGCGCGCCGTCTCTTCCCACCGGCTTCCCCGCGGACGGATCCGGAGCTCCCGCCCGCCCTCGGGGACGTAGCGAAGCTCCAGCTCCAGGCGATCCTCCGGCAGGCGGTCCTCCGCGCGGTCGGCCCACTCCACCAGCACCACCGCGTCGCCCTCGGCGAGGTCGGCCAGGCCCAGCGTCTCGATCTCGGCCGCCGCCGCCATCCGGTAGAGGTCGGCGTGCACGATGCGGGGCCCCTCGCCGTAGACCTCGACCAGCACGTACGTCGGGCTCCGCGAGCGCATGCCCGGATGGACGCCCTCGACGATGCCCTGTACCAGCGTCGTTTTGCCCGCGCCGAGCGCGCCGGTCAGCGCGATCCAGTCGCCGCGGCGGAGCAGCGTGCCCAGATGGCGCCCGAACGCGCGAGTCTCGGACTCGGTGTGGAGCAGGGATCGGATCTCGACCGGCATCGGGGGCTACCCGCGCGGGGTCATCACCGCGACGGGCAGGATCATCTCCTCGAGCGAGATCCCCCCGTGCTGGAAGGAACCCCGGTACTTGTTCTCGTATTCGTGGAATCGCGTCGGATAGACGAAATAGAAATCCTCCTTCGCGATGATGTAGCTCTTGTGCGCCCCGTCGGCGGGAAGGCGGAAGCGCGCCGGGTCCTTCACGTGGACCGCCTGCCGCGCCTCGCACGAGAGATTCGTCCCGAACTTGAACCGGAGGTTCGTCGAGGTCTCCCGGTTGCCGTAGACCAGCGCCGACCGCCGGCTCAGCACCGCGCCATGGTCGGTCGTCACGACCACCAGGCCGTCCTGCTTGGCCAGCCACTTCAACGCGTCGAAGAGCGCCGAGTGGAGGAACCACGAGCGCATCACCGAGCGGAAGGCCGACTCGTCGGGAGCCAGCTCCTTGAGCAGATCCGACTCCGACCGCCCGTGGGCCAGCATGTCGAGGAAGTTGAACACGATGGCGACCAGCGGCGAGTCGCGCAGCGTCGCGATGTTCCGCCGCACGTTGTTCGCCTCGTCCGCGTTGTAGACCTTGATGTACTTGGCCGGTTTCGTCTTCAGGTCGAGCCGGGCGAGCTGGGCCTCGAGGAGCTGGCGCTCATAGCGGTTCTTGCTCCGCTCGTCGCCCGACCCCTCCTGCCAGAATTCGGGGTGCGTCTTCCGGATCTCTTCGGGGAAGAGGCCCGAGAAGATCGCGTTCCGCGAGTAGGGGGTGGCGGTGGGCAGGATCGAGACGTGATGATCGAGCGCGATGTCGAAGAAGGGGCGAAGCAGCGGCTCCACCGTGAGCCACTGGTCGAGGCGCATGCAGTCGATCACGATCAGGGTGACGCGGCGCCCCTGGCGCATCGCGGGGGCCACCCAGCGCGACACGACGTCGGTGGAGAGCGCCGGCGCATCCTCGCCGCGCGCCCATCGCTCGTACGATCCTTCGACGAGCTGGGAGAATTCGACGTTCAGCTCGCGGCGCTGGTCGGCCTGGGCCTGCTTCAAGCCCTCGTCGTCCACCCCGTCCAGCTCCACGTCCCATTGCGCGTTCCGCGCGTAGAGGTCGACCCACCCGCGCCAGCTGAGACCGCCCGCCGACTCCGCGCGAAGGCGCGCCAGCTCGGCCACGTAGTCGCGCGCGCGGCGCGAGTCCTGAAGCCGGTCCGACTCGAGAATGCGCTTCAGCGCGAGGAAGATCTGCGTGGGGCGGATCGGCTTGAGCAGGAAGTCGTCGATCCGGCGGCCGATCGCCTCGTCCATCAGGGACTCCGCCTCGTTCTTCGTGACGAGAACGACGGGGAGCGACGGATGCTGCTCCTTGATCGCCTCGAGTGTTTCGAGTCCGCCCAGCCCTGGCATGTTCTCGTCGAGGAGGACGGCGTCGAAGCGCTCCCGCGCGGTGCAGGCCACGGCGTCGGCGCCGTTGGTGACGGGCGTGACCTTGTACCCCTTCTCCTCGAGCAGCAGGATGTGGGGCTTCAGCAGGTCGATCTCATCATCGGCCCACAGGATCTTCTTTTCGGACGAGCTCATGCGTGGGGGGCTTGCCGATGGAGGGAAACCGGGAGCGCCACGGCGACGGTGGTTCCCCGGCCGGGCGCGCTCTCCACGATGGAGATCCGTCCCCGATGGTACTCGCGCACCACCCGGCTCGCAAGCGCGAGGCCCAATCCCCAGCCGCGCCGCTTCGTCGTGAAGCCCGCCTCCAGGGCCTGCCGCCGCTCGGCCACGGTCATGCCGCGGCCGTTGTCGCGGACCCGCAGCTCCACCAGCCGCTCTTCGCGCCGCCAGAGGAGCGACACCTCGATCGTCGCGTCCGGCTTGTCCGCCGCGTCGAGCGCGTTCTTCATGAGATTCTCCACGACCCACGTGAAGAGCTCGCGATGGAAGGCGACGGGCGGGATCGGATCGTAGCGCTCGGTGATCGTGACCGACCGGCCCAGCGTCGGAAGCCGGCTCCGGACGTAGTCCACGGTCTCCGCCACGGCGCGCGTCAGATCCCCTTCCGCCAGCGCGGGCGTCGCGCCCACCTGCGAGAAGCGGTTCGCGACCCGGTGCAGCCGGTCCAGGTCCTTGTCCATCTCGTCGGCGATCGACTCCATGCGCGCGGGATCGGTCTTCCCCTCCTGGCTCGCCTCGCGCAGGACGGAGGTCCAGCCCATCAGCGAGGAGAGCGGCGTGCCGAGCTGATGGGCGGTCTCCTTGGCGAGCGCGGCCCAGAGCGAGCGCTGCTCGCCGGCCTTGAGCCCGCGGTATCCGGCGAAGCCGAAGACCAGGAGGAGCACGATGCCGCCGAACTCGATGTACGGAATCCATCGAAGCTGCGCCGCCAGGGAGGGCTCGCCGTAATGGACGTAGCCCAGGATGCCGGGGTGCCCCAGCCGCACCACCGGGATCGGCCGGTTCACACGGTCGAGGCGCGCGGCCGTCTCCTGGATCCGCTTCACGACCGGAGGGATCACGCCGGTCGTGCCGGCGGCCGCGAGCACCGAATCGGGAACCGCCACCGGGTCGACGCCGATTCCCTTCCACGCGCGCGGCACGCCGTGCGTGTCGGTCAGCACCATCGGGAAATTGATGTCCCGGATCACCTCGAGGAAGATCGGCCGCAGCGTCGGCTGCTCGGCGGCGCCGAGCGTGGAGACCGCGATGAAGCGCGCGAGCACCGCGCTCAGGCTCCGCGCCTGCTCGTTCAGGCGGCGGATGACGAAATGGGAGTGGGCGACCAGGGCCATGCTGAGCACGACCATGGCCAGGAAGAGATAGACCTTGTAGGAGGGTCTGAAATCCCGCGGGGCTTCGCTCGCGCGCGCCAATTCGTCGCCGGGGGCCGCGCCCGTCTAGTCCGGGGTCAGCTCGCGCATTCCGCCCATGTAGGGAACCAGCGGCTCGGGAAGGAGGACCGTCCCGCGCTCCGTCTGGCCGTTCTCGAGTAGGGTGGCGAAGGTCCGCGGCAGGGCGAGACCCGACGCGTTCAGGGTGTGGGCCAGCTCCGCCTTGCCCGTCTCGGTGCGGAAGCGGATCCCCGCGCGGCGCGCCTGGAAGTCCTCGAAGTTGCTGCAGGAGGAAACTTCCAGCCACCGCCCCTCGCCGGGCGCCCAGGTCTCGAGGTCGTAGCACTTCGCCGCGGCGAAGGAGAGATCGCCCGCGGCGAGCAGCACCACGCGGTAGGCGAACCCCAGGGCCCGCAGCACGTCCTCGGCGTCCCGGCAGAGCGACTCGTGCTCGTCGTAGCTCGTCTCCGGCCGCACGATCTTGACCAGCTCGACCTTGTCGAACTGGTGCACGCGGATCATCCCGCGCGTGTCGCGCCCGTACGAGCCCGCCTCGCGGCGGTACGACGCGCAGTAGCCCACGAGGCGGATCGGCAGCTTCCCCCCGTCCACGATCTCTTCGCGGTAGATGTTGGTGACGGGGACCTCCGCCGTCGGGTTCAGGTACAGGTCCTCGTCGGCGATGCGGTACATGTCCTCGGCCAGCTTCGGGAGCTGCCCCGTCGATTCCAGGCAGTCGGAGCGGACCAGGTGCGGCGGCCAGACCTCGGTGTAGCCGTGGTCTCGTGTGTGCAGATCGATCATGAAGTTGATGAGCGCGCGCTCCAGCCGGGCTCCCTTCCCCGTGAAGAGCAGGAAGCCGGCCCCCGCGATCTTGCCGGCGCGCTCGAAATCGAGGAGGCCGAGCGAGGTCGCGAGGTCCCAGTGCGGCTTGGGCGCGAAATCGAATTTCTTCGGCTCGCCCCACGAGCGGACGACCTGGTTCCCGTCCGCCTCAGCGCGTGGCGTCGAGGGATGGGGAACGTTCGGGATCCACTTGGAGAGGCGGTCCAGCTCCGCGTCCACTTCCGCCAGCTCGGAGTCGAGCGCCTTGATCTCCTCGCTCACCCCCTTCATCGCGGCGATCGCGGTGGCGGCATCCTCGCCGCTGCGCTTCTTCCGGCCGATCTCTTCCGAGGCTTCGTTCTTCCGGTGCTTCAGGGCCTCAGTCCGGACCAACAGCTCGCGCCGCCGCTCGTCGCGCTCGAGATACCGGGGAAGATCGACCGGCACCTTCTTGTACCGGATCGCCTCCTCGACCCTGTCGCGATCGGTGCGGACGCGCTTGGCGTCGAGCATGTCAGTTGCTCTCGGCGGCGGCCAGCGCGCTGCGGCCACCCTCGGCCAGGAGCCGGCGCGCGAGCCGCTCGCCGATCTCCGCCGCTTCCTTCGGCTCGCCCGTTTCCGTGTCGCGGAACAGGCGGGCTCCGTCGCGCTCAGCGACCACGCCCTCCAGCTGGATCGACGTGCCGTCGTTCTGCGCCAGCGCGCCGACCGGGGCGCGCGCGTCGGCGCCCAGCGCCTTGAGAAAAGCGCGCTCGGCGTCGAACTCGGCGTGCGCGTCGGGATCGTTCAGGTGCTTGGCGGCCTTGACGAGGTCCTTGTCGCTCGAGCGGACCTGGATCACGGCCGAGCCCTGGCCCGGCGCCGGGATGAGCACCGCTGTGGTGAAGATCTCGGTGACGCGGTCCTGGAGCTTGAGATGCTCCACCGCCGAAGCGGAGACCACGAGGCCGTCCACGTCGCCGCGCTCGAGCATCTTGATCCGCTCCTCCAGGCTCCCCGCGAAGTCCACGATCCGGAAATCGTTCCGGTAGTTGAGGAGCTGCGCGCGGCGGAGCGCGGTGTGCGCCGATAGCGCCGCCCCTTCGGCCAGGTCGTCGAGGATGGCGTCGTCGGGCGCGATGAGCACGTCGAAGGGCGTGAAGCGCGTGGTGACGGCGGCGATCGCGACGCCCGAGGTCGCCGGCGAGGCGTCCTTGGCGTTCTGGATCACCATCTCCACCTCGCCCTGCGTGAGCGCGTGCTCCAGGGCGCCGCCGGGCCAGGGCGACGTGGTGCGCCGGCCGGGATCGGCGATCGGGACGAACTGGATCGTCGCTCCGCCCAGATGCGGGCGCAGCTCCTCGGCGGTCTGCTTGCCGATCGACATCCCGAGGCGGTTGCCGCGAACGCCGATTTTGATGGTGTGGCTCATGGGAGTGCGAGGCTAGCACAACCGGACAGGGTGCGCACGCCCGGCGCCATGGCGCCTAGGCCTGCCGCAACGCGTCCACGACCTCCATCGACGCCGCCTTCCGCGCCGGGAAGAATCCGCCCACCAGGCCCATCGCCGCGGAGAACGCGATCCCGGCGCCCAGCATCATCGGCGTCACGTCGAAGCGGAAGGCCAGCTCGCTGAAGGTGGCGAAGCTCATGGTGCTCGTCGTGAAGGCGCGCACGGGCAGGGCCAGGAGGCAGCCGATCAGGCCGCCCAAAAGAGCCAGCAGCGTCGACTCGATCAGCACCGAAAGGAGCACCGCGCCGCGGCTGAACCCGATGGCGCGCAGCGTGCCGATCTCCTTGGTGCGCGCGCCGACCGAGGCGTACATCGTGTTCAGCGCGCCGAACACGGCGCCGAGCGCCATGATCAGCGTGACGAAGGTGCCCAGCGTGCGGAGCAGCGTGGCGAGCTGCCCCGACTGGCCGGCGTAGAACTGGTCCTCGCGGTGCACGGTCACGCTCATCCGGGGGTCGGCCTCGAGCCGCTTCTTGAGCGCGGCGAAATGCGAGGGGTCGTCCAGGCGAAGGATCACGTTCTGGTAGACCGGGCGGTCGAAGACCGGCATGAACAGCTCGACGTCGCCCCAGATCTCCGAGTCGTACGCCGTGCCGCCGGCGTCGAACACGCCGACCACGTTCCACTCCCGTCCCGAGAGCTTGAGCTTGTCCCCCACGGTGGCGTGCTGGAAGCGCTCGGAAACCATCTTCCCGACGACGATCTCGTCGAGGCCGGGGCGGAACATGCGGCCGGCCGCCAGGCGCACGCCGGGGCGGAGCGCCGCCGACTTGCGGCCGATGCCGCGGACGACGACGTTCGTGGTCGTGCCCGACTTGCGCGGGAGGTTCCAGATCACGAGCAGCTCGGCCGTCGAGAGGGGCAGCCCGTCGGGGGCGCGGGCGATCTCGGGCTGGCTCTGGACGGCGGCCGCGACCTCGCGGCTGATGATGCTCGTCAGCTCCGCGGTCGAGCCCGATCGCACGATGATCGCGTTGTCCGGCGAGCCGGTCGTGCGAAGCGCCGCCTCGAATCCGCCCGCGAGGGCGAGGGTGAAGATGAAGACCCACGCGACGAGCGCGATCCCCAGCGCGGTGAGCGCGGTGCTCACCCGCCGCTGTCCCAGATTGCGCACGTTGTAGACGAACGGGATCCGCGCCATCAGGCCACCTTCCGGAGCGCGCCCGCGATCTGCAGCCGCGCCGCCTGGAGCGCGGGAACCAGTCCGCTCAGCAGACCCATCCCGACGGCCAGCACCATGCCCCAGCCCACCGTCTCCGGCAGCACGCGGAAGTTCGGGAAGAAGCCGTTCGCCGTGAAGTCGGAGCGCCAGAAGATCAGGTAGGCCGCGCCGCACCCGATCACGCCGCCCGCGACGGACAGGATCAGCGCCTCGGCGGCGATCAACCGGAGGATCAGCCCGTCCGGGAATCCCAGCGTCTTCAGCACCGCGATCTCCGTGGTCCGCTCGCGCGCGGCCATCAGCATCGTGTTGATCGTGACCAGCACGATCGCGAACACGATGGCGGAGCCGAGGATGGTGAGCAGCATGCTGACGTTCCCCATCATGGAGATGAACCCGGCCTGGAACGATTTCTCCGTCTCGGTCTTCGTGGGTTGCGGGCTGTTCTCGAACATCGCGTCCACCGCATCGCTCACGCGGGCCGCCTCCGAAGCGGAGCGCAGGCGGAGCCAGTAGATCCCGACCTGGTTCTTGCGGACGTCGGGCATCGATTCGTTCAGGTAGTCCCAGTGGAAGAAGATCGTGTTCTCGTCGATGTCCTCGGTCCTTCCGGTATAGATCCCGCGCAGGATCAGGGGCCATTCCCCGGGATAGATCGTGCCGGTGAGCGGAATCGTCTGCCCCAGCTTCCACCCGAACTTCTTCACGATGTCCCGCCCGGCGATGCAGGCCCTTCGCTCGCTCAGGAACGCCTGGCGCTGGTCGGGCGAGAGCTCCACCTCGGGGTAGATGTCGAAGAAGTGCTCGGTATCCACCGCGAACTGGGCGTTCTGGTTCTTGGGGTCCTGGTAGTAGCCGCCGAACCAGTTGCTAAAGCTCACGGTCTGCACGCCCGGGACCTGCGCCAGACGGTCGCGGTAGGCGAGCGGGAGCGGAAAGACGAGCGAGGCGGCATGCCGGACCACGAGGCGGGTGTCGTCGGACACCCGGATCGCCGCATCGAACGACGTCATCACCGTGCGCAGCGTGCAGAAGAGGAAGAGCGCGAGCGCGATCGAGGAGACCGTGAGGAAGGTGCGCCGCTTGGACCGCGCGAGGTGGGCCAGAACGTAGCGCAGGAACTTCACGCCTGGAGCACTCCCTTCTCGAGATGCCGGGTGACGTGCGCGCGCTCGGCGGCGTGCGGATCGTGCGTCACCATCACGATCGTCTTCCCCATCTCCGTGTTGAGGCGCTGGAGGAGCGTCAAGATCTCGCCCGCGTTCCGCGCGTCGAGGTCCCCGGTCGGCTCGTCCGCCACCAGGAGCGTCGGGTCGGCCACGATCGCGCGCGCGATGGCGACGCGCTGCTCCTCCCCGCCGGAGAGCTGCCGCGGGTAGTGCCGCGCGCGATCCTCCAGTCCCACCAGCCGCAGCGCCAGCGCGACCCGCTCGCGGCGCTCCTTCGCGGAGAGCCGGGTCAGGAGGAGCGGCAGCTCCACGTTCTGCTGCGCCGTGAGCACGGGAATCAGGTTGTAGAGCTGGAAGATGAACCCGACGTTCCGGGCGCGCCACGCGGCGAGCTGGTTCGAGGAGAGCGCCGTGAGCGATTCCCCCGCCACGATCACTTCTCCCTCGCTCGGGCGGTCGATGCCGCCGATCAGGTTCAGGAGCGTCGATTTTCCGGAGCCGCTCGGCCCCATCAGGGCGAGGAACTCTCCGGACTTCACGTCCAGATCGATCCCGGCCAGCACGTCCAGCACGTTCTGCTCGCGCCGGTAGCGCTTGCTCACGTTGCGGAGCCGGATCAGCGCTCCGTTGGTTCCGGCCTCACCAGGCATGGGTCCCCCAATCCGGGTTCTTCGATCCGCCCGCCGGCTTGATGCGGGCGCCGTCCGCCAGCTTCCCCGGCGGATCCAGCACGACCAGCTCGCCCGGCGCGAGCCCGCCCGACACGACCACGCGATCCTCGCCGTAGGGGCGCGGTCCCACGGTGCGAAGCGACGCGCGCCCCTTCTCGGCCACGAAGACGACGGCGCGGCCGCCCCGGTCGGCGACGGCGCCCTTGGGGATCGTCACCGCAGCCGAGGGGACGCGCGTTCCGCCGGCTGCCGGCGTCGCGTCCCCGAGGAACGTCACCTTGGCGCCCATCTCGGGGAGCACGCGGGCATCCAGGGAGTCGAACGTCACCTTCACGAGCACGGTCGCTTTCTGCCGGTCGGCGGTGGGCACGATCTGCCGCACCCGCCCCGGGTAGCGGTCCCCGGGATAGGCGTCCAGCGCGATCTCGGCGCGCATCCCCTCGTGCGTGCGCGCCACGTAGCCCTCGTTCACGTCCACGTCCACTTCCAGCGTGGTGAGGTCGGCCATCGTCACGATCGCGCCGCGCGTGAGGCCTCCGCTGGAGGGGATCGGGCTCACGATCTCCCCGACCTCGGCCTCCTTCCGGAGCACCGCGCCGGAGAAGGGCGCCCGGATGAAGGTGCGCGCGAGGTCCACCTGCGCCGCCGAGAGCCGGGCCCGCGCGTTCGCCACCGACGCGGCCGCGCTCTCCACCCGCGCGTCCGCCACCTTGGCGCGCGCGTCGGCCTCGTCGTAATCGGATTGACTCACCAGGCCCTTCGCCAGAAGGGCCTGGAGGCGCTTGCGCGCCAAACCCGCCTCGTAGGCGCTCGCCTCCGCCTCCGACCGCGCCGCCCGCGCCGTCGCCAGCTCCGCCTGGGCGCTTCGGACGGCGGCGCGCTGCTCGTCGTTCCGGAGCACGCCCAGCATCTGCCCCTCCCGGACGCGGCTCCCCTCGGCGACGTAGAGCGCCTCGAGCCGCCCCGCCACCTCGGTGGAAACGGAAGCGCGGCGGCGGGCGACGACGTAGCCGTTGGCGGTGAGGACTTCGGGGGCCGCGGCGCCGGGCGCGCCGCCGACCGACTCGGCGGGAGCCACGCGCACTTCGACGGCGCGAGTACGATTGGCGAATAGGAAAGCCGCCGCGATGAGCAGGAGGGCCAGGCACGCGGCGATGACGACTGCGTTTCGCCGCGTCCGCTCACGCGGCCGCGGCGGACTTCTGTCGATGCGGAGCCCGGACAGATCGGCCGAGCGTGAATCGGTCACGCCGTGACGCCTTGCTCCGCCTCGATCCCCAGCTCGGCCCGCACCTCGCGCACGGCGTCCACCATGACGCGCAGCTTCGCGAACGCCTCCTCGACGGTGCGGGTCTTCAGCCCGCAGTCGGGATCCACGTACATCTGCTCGGGGCGGAGCACCTCGAGGCCGCGGCGGATCCCTTCCTTCACTTCCTCTTTCGTCTCGACACGGTGGCTGTGGACGTCGAGCACGCCGTAGCCGATCTCCTTCGTGAACGGGTGCGCGCGGAAGCGCTCCAGGAGGTCGTAGCGGCTGTTCGCCATCTCGAGGTCGATCATGTCGACCGGAAGGTCGAGCAGCGCGGGGTAGATCACGTCGAAGTCGCCGTAGCAGATGTGGGTGATCGTCTTGGCGGTGAGCCCCTGGACGGCGCGCCCCAGCGCCTTCACGGCGAGGGTCAGCTCCTCGGGACGCACGGAGACCGCCGGCTCGTCGATCTGGATGAACCGGGCACCCGCCTCCTGCAGCGCGAGCGCCTCCTCGTTCACGGCCACGGCCAGGTCCATCGCCATCGCCTCGCGCGAGGGGTAGTGCTCGTTGAACGACCAGTCCATCATCGTGTAGGGGCCGGTGAGCATCCCCTTGATCGGTTTCCGCGTCAGCGACTGCGCGTATGTCCACCACGAGACCGTCATCTCCTGGTCGCGGCGGATCGGCCCGACCGCGATCGGCTTCCGGTAGTAGCGGTTGCCGTAGGAGCGCACCGGGTTCGAGATGGCGAAGCCGGGCATCCGCTCGGCGAAGTAGGTGGTCATGTCGCCGCGGTAGAGCTCGCCGTCCACCAGGATGTCCAGCCCCGCCTCTTCCTGCTGCCGGATCACCTTCGCCGTCTCCTCCCGCTCCATGGCGAAGAGCCGGTCGGCCGACAGCTCGCCGCGCGCGTGCTGCTGGCGCGCGCGCTCCAGCTGCGGCGGCTTGGGGAAGCTTCCGACGGTGGTGGTCCAGAGTCCGCGCGGCATCATGACGTCCTCTCTCCGGCGAGCCGGGCCGCCTCGACGAGCACGGCGATCTTGGCCTCCGCTTTGTCCGCCGGCAGGTACTCGAGGCTGGCCGTCGGGGTGATCTGGTAGTCGAGATCCGGGCGCAGCCGGGCGGCGCGCTCCGCGAGCTTCGCGATGGTCTCGCCGTCCTCCAGCCGCGTGTTGCGGGCGTCGATCAGTCCGAGGGCGACGCCGCGCCCCTCGGGAAGGAGCGGGATCAGCTCCCAGCCCGCCGGGGCTTCGACCAGGTCGAGACCCAGCGTGTTCCAGGGAAGGTCGCGGATGGCGGCGAAGACCGGATTCGGCGCGCGGAACGGCACGTGGACCACGGTCCGCGCGGCCCGCCCTTCGAGCGCGGGCAGGAGCGCGGCCCGGATCGCCGCGGCGTCTTCGCCGCGCGCGCGTCCCAGCCACGGCTCCTCGAAGTGGATCCACGTCGCGCCGGCCTCTTCCAGCGCGGCGGCTTCGCGCGCCAGGGCCTTCCCGATGGCCTCACCGGCCGCGACGGCATCGCCGTAGTGGAGGTCCTTAGAGAACCGGTAGAGCGAGTAGGGTCCCGGCAGGAACGCCTTGACCGGCTTCCTCGTCATGGCCGCGGCGGCCAGGTAGTCGCCGACCGTGATCGGGCCCTTCCACGCCACGGGACCGACGATCTCCGGCTGGCGGTAGTACGTGTTGGTGTCCAGATAGCGGATCAGTCCCGCGATGCGCATCCCCTCGAGGCCGCGCGCCACGTAGGTCTGGGCGTCCTCCCACCCGGCGCTGCCGTCCATGAGGAGGTCGAGCCCGGCCCGGTCCTCCATCTCCAGCGTGCGGCGCGTCGTCGCGCGGACCGCGTCCGCCACGTCCTGATCGGTGGCTTTACCCTGGTCGCGGCGGTTCAGCGTCACGCGCAGGTTCACGTCCCCCGAGCGGGTCGGGAGCTTGGGATAACTCCCCGCGAGCGTCGTCCGGAATTGCACGGTTCCTCCTGGGAGGGTGGAAGTACGTAACGAGTCCAGGATGCTACTAGAGAAGGTCTTGGGGAACAAGACGCGCGGGGCGCCTCCATGGCAGGTTCCTTGCAGCCTCTGAGCCGCTCCGGCGCAAGCGATGCGGGAGGGAGCGTCGAAGGACGACAAGGAGCGCACCATGACACGCGAAACCTCGAATGTGCCCACGAAGACGGACGCGCTGCGTGAGAGCCCGGCCTTTTGCGGCTTCTCGGTGAACGACCTTCGCCAGGCGAAGGACTTCTATGGTGGGACCCTCGGGCTGGACGTTCGGGAAGAGAACGGAATGCTCCATCTCCGCCTCTCGACCGGCGCGAACGTGCTCCTCTACCCCAAGCCGAACCATCAGCCGGCGACCTTCACCGTCCTGAACTTCCCGGTCCAGAACGTCGATCGGGTCGTGGACGAGCTGACGGCTCTCGGCGTGCGGTTCCAGCATTACGGAGGGGAGATCCAGACCGACGCCAAGGGGATCCATCGCGGCAAGGGACCCGTGATCGCCTGGTTCCAGGATCCGGCCGGGAACATCCTCTCCGTGCTGGAGAAGAAGTAGCTCCGGCCGGCGCTCAGACCGTGACGGCCCGGGCCCTGGGCTCGGGCCGCGTGGTCTCCGGCCGGGCCGGCTCCGCCATGCGCGGATAGAACGCCGCGAGCAGCGCGACGAGGACGACCGTGGCGAGCACGAAGACCGATCGCAGCCCGAAGCTCCCCGCCACGGCGCCGCCCACCAACGGACCGGTCAGATTCCCCATCATGAGCGCGGTCGACGTGACCCCCATGATGCCCGCGCGGCGCTCGGCGGGCGCGCGGATCCCGATCATCGCCTGCACCGAGGGGACGATGCCGCCGACGAACGCCCCGTAGCCGATCCGGAGCAGGAAGAGCTGCCACGCGCGCGCCACCAGCGCCTGCGGCAGCGCGAACAGGGCGGCTCCGACGAGGGCGCGGCCGAGCACGGCCCGATACCCCTTTCGGTCCCCGCGCCGCCCCCACCGCGGCGCTCCGATCGCGCTCGCCACCCCCGTGATCGCGAAGATCGCCCCCGTCGTCGTGGCAAGGAGGCGTCCGCTCGCGCCCAGGTACTCCACGTAGAGCGCCATCACCGGCTGGATCGCCATCAGCGCGAACTGGCTTCCGAAGAGGACGAAGAAGAGGAGCCGGAACTGCGGCGTCCCGAACACCGTCTTGTAGTTCTCGAACACCTGGCCGAAGCCCGCCTCGCGCGGCTCGGGAAGGTCCCGCGGCACGAGGAGGATCACCGCGATCCCCGCCGCCAGGTTCATCGCCGCCGTCACGAAGAAGATCTGCCGGTAGCCGATCGCGTCGGCCAGGGCGCCCCCGATCAAGGGGCCGAGGATCGTGCCGGTGGGAATCGCGGTCTGGAGGGTGCCGAGGGCATACCCCATCCGCTCGCGCGGCGCCTTGGACGCCATCAGCGCGAGCGCGGCCGCGATGAAGCCGGACACCGCGCCCTGCGCCACCCGCAGCACGAAGAGCTGCGGCACGGTCCGCGCGAAACCCATCAGCAAGGTCGCGAGCGCGAGCCCGAGGCTGGCGCGCACCACCATCAGCTTCCTGCCGTGCTTGTCGCCCAGCACGCCCCACACCGGTGTGGCGACCGTCGCGGCGAAGAAGGGGGCCGCGAACAAGAGCCCGCTCGTGAATTCCAGCTTCCCCGGCTCGGTCACGCCCAGCTGGCGCAGGTAGAGCGGGAGGAACGGCAGGAACATGCTCATGCCGAGCATGGTGAAGAACTGCGCCGTCCAGAGCGCGAAGAGGGTGCGCTTCCAGTCGTCGAGCCTTCGGAAGCTCCCGAGAGGCCCGTCGAGCGCGCGGATGGCGGGTCAGCCCGCCTGGCCCGCGCAGGCGGCGCACGGGCAGATGCGGCGGAGGTAGTCGAAGGCGTAGATTCCGGTCGTGTGGCCGTCGCTCCAGTCGAAGTGGAGCGCGTAGTTCCCGACGGTGCGCGCGGCGGCGATGAAGACGCTCGGGTCCACGTGCTCCTCGAAGACGAGGCGCTCGCCGGTGGTCTCGCTGACGCACTGGGCGCACGGACAGCGGCCGCGCAGCGTGCGCGCGGGGTAGACCGACTCGTGCCCGTCCTCCCAGCGGATCGTGAAGCGCTCGCCCCCCTTCTTCTTCAGCTCCACGGGGGTCGTCTCCTCGGGCAGGAGGGCGCGGGCCATCACTCCTCCACGATCGAGAGCGTGAGGTTCCGGAACGCGCGGATGCTCACCTGGCGGGCGAGCGCACCGGCCACGTCGGACATCGCCTTCCCCGAGCTCGACTCCGGCTCGGCGACGACCACCGGCGTCCCCTCGTCGGCCGCCCGGCGGATCGCGGGATCGAGCGGGATCGAGCCCAGGAAGGGCACGTCCAGCGCTTTCGCCGCCTCCTCGGCGCCGCCGTGGCCGAAGAGATCGTCCCGCCCCCCGCAGTGCGGGCAGACGTAGTAGGACATGTTCTCGACGATGCCGAGGATCGGCACCTTGGTCTGCTGGAACATGCGGAGCGTCTTCATCGAGATCTGGAGGCCGACGTCCTGGGGCGTCGAGACGATCACGCCGCCCGTGACCGGCACCGTCTGCACCAGGGTGAGGTGCACGTCCCCCGTGCCCGGGGGCAGGTCCACGATCAGGTAGTCGAGCTCCCCCCAGTTCACGCCCAGCAGGCACTGCTGGACCGCCTTGTGCGCCATCGGCCCGCGCCAGATGAGCGGCTGGTCCCCGGGCGTGAGATAGCCCATCGACATCACCTTCGTGCCGTGAGCGTCGCCCGGCTCGATGGTGTTGTCGGCGCGCGGCTCGGCGGGGCGCGGCCCGCGCATCATGATCGGGATGGAAGGGCCGTAGATGTCCGCATCCAGGAGCCCGACGCGCGCGCCGCTCCGCGCGAGGGAGGCCGCGATGTTGGCGGCGACGGTGGACTTGCCGACCCCTCCCTTTCCGCTGCCGACCGCGACGATGTTCTTCACGTTCCGGAGCGCGGCCGTGCTCGGGGACGGCGGACGCCGCACCTCCGCGGTCATGTTCACGCGGGCGTCCGCGACGCCGGGAATCGCGAGCACCGCCTGGCGCGCCTGGTCGCGAAGGCGATCCTTGACGGGGCAGGCGGGGGTGGTCAGATTGACGTCGAAGGCCACCCTCTCCCCCTCGATCTTCATGTTCCGGACGAAACCGAGGGAGACGATGTCGCGGTGGAGGTCCGGATCCATGACGGATCGAAGGGCATCCAAGACTTGGGCTTCCGTGACGGGGGCCTGGGCCATCATCGCTCCTCGAAGGGTGTGGGGGGCGGGATCGGACGGAACATCATAACGCATACGGCTCCTGGGCGGAAACCGGCTCCCAAACGCCAGTTCCGCCGGTTCGGATTCCCCTACTGAGGTAGACGCGATGCCGCGGCAAACGATGCGCCTCACGGCGGCCGGCGGCGCGACCGACGCGCCCCCCGAGCGGCCGAGGGCCGGCTCGCGCCCGCCGGGCGAGGGGGAGGTCGTGCTCACCGTGCATGGGATGACCTGCGCGGGATGCGTCGCCACGGTGGAGCGCGCGCTCCGCTCCGCGCCCGGCGTCGCGTCGGCCGAAGTGAACCTGGCCACCGAGGAGGCGCGCGTCCATCCCGTGGCCGGCTCCTCCCCCAGCGTCGCCGCGCTCGTGAGCGCGGTGGAGCGCGCGGGCTATCGCGCCGCGCCGCGTGCCGCGACCTCCTCGTCCGATCGGGAGCGGGCCCATCGGGCCGAGGAGGGCGCGCTCCGCGCCAGGCTTTTCCTCTCGGTCGCGCTGGGCGTGCCGATCATGGCCCTTCACCTCTTCGTGCACGACCAGGATCGCGCGCGATGGCTCGCCTTCCTCCTCGCCACCCCCGTGCAGTGGATCGCGGCGTGGCCGTTCCACGCGCGCGCGCTGAAGGCGCTCCGCCACAAGACCGCCGACATGAACACCCTGATCACCCTGGGCACCTTCTCCGCCTATTTCTATTCCGCCGCGGTGACGCTGGCGCCCGAACCCTTCCGCGCCGCGGGCGCCGGCACGCACGTCTACTTCGACACGGCGGTCATGATCCTCGTCTTCATCCTGCTCGGCCGGCTCCTCGAATCGCGGGCGCGGCGCCGCACGGGAGACGCGCTCAAGGCGCTGCTCACGAGGCGGCCACCCACGGCGCGGCGCCTGCGGGCCGCCGCGGCCGGAGACGAACCCGGCTTCGACGCGCCGCGCGAGACCGTCCCCGTGGAGTCGGTCGCCCGCGGCGACCTCCTCGAGATCCTCCCGGGCGAGGTGATACCGGTCGACGGACTCATCGCCCAGGGGCGCACCGAGGTGGACGAATCGATGCTCACGGGGGAGCCCTTCCCCGTTCCGCGCGAGCCGGGGGATCCGGTCGCCGCCGGCACGGTGAACCGGATCGCCCCCTTCGTGCTGCGCGCGACGCGCGTGGGCGCCGAGACCACGCTCGCGCGGATCGCGCGGCTCGTCGAGGAGGCGCAGGGGGGAAAAGCGCCCATGCAGGAGCTGGCCGACCGCGTGGCGGCGCGCTTCGTGCCCGCCGTGATCGCGATCGCGATCGCGGCCGCGGCGATCTGGCTCTTCGTGGGTCCCGAGCCCCGCACGCGCTACGCGCTCACCGTCTTCGTCTCGGTGCTGATCGTGGCCTGCCCCTGCGCCATGGGGCTCGCCACGCCGACCGCCATCCTCGCCGGCACGGGCGCGGGGGCGCGGCGCGGCATCCTGATCCGGGGCGGCGAGGCGCTCGAGCGCGCGGGCTCCCTCACCACGGTCGTCTTCGACAAGACCGGTACCCTCACGCGCGGAGAGCCGGTGGTCGGCGCGACCGCCGCGGCGCCCGGGATCGATCCGGCTCGGCTGATCGCGGTGGCGGCGGCGGTCGAGGCGGGCTCCGAGCATCCCCTCGCGCGCGCGGTCGCGCGCCAGGCGGCGGCCTCCGGCGCGGCGACGCTTCATGCCCGCGACGTGCGGGTGACCCCCGGCGGCGGCGTCGAGGGGATCGTCGAGGGCGTCCCGACGCGCGTGGGCTCGCGCTCCTTCGCGGCGCGCGGCGCCGAGCCCGACGCCGCGCTCGCGGCGCGCGCCGAGGAGGCGGCCGAGCGGGGCCGCACGGTGGCCTGGGTGGGCGAGAGCGGCCTCGAGGGGGTCCGCCTCCTCGGCTTCTTCGAGGTGACCGACCCGCCGCGCGAGGACGCCGCGGCCGCGGTGGCCCGGCTCCGGGCGCGCGGGTTGAAGCCGGTGCTCGCCACCGGCGACCGCGAGGCGCCGGCGCGCGCGCTGGCCCAGGCAGTGGGACTCGAGGAGGTGCGGGCCGGGCTCACCCCGGAGGGAAAGGTGGCGCTGGTGCGGGAGCTCCAGGCCCGCGGCGAGACGGTGGCCATGGTCGGTGACGGCCTGAACGACGCGCCGGCGCTGGCCGCGGCCGACCTGGGGATCGCGCTCGGCACCGGGACGGACGCCGCGATGGAGGCGGCCGACGTGACCCTGGTGCGCGGGAGCATGGACGGGATCGCGGCGGCCCTCGACCTCTCGCGGGCCACGCGGAGCACGGTCCGGCAGAACCTCTTCTGGGCCTTCGCCTACAACGTGATCGCGATTCCGGTGGCGGCGGGCGCGCTCTATCCCGCGGCCGGGATCCTGCTCCACCCCACGGTCGCCTCGGCCGCGATGGCGCTCTCCAGCGTGTCGGTCGTGACCAACAGCCTCCGTCTCGCCGGGTGGCGCGGACGGCCCGCGTATGCTAATTTCGAGCGCTAATCCACGCGCCGGAACAGGTCGTTCGCCCTTGTCCCGCGCGAGACAGGACCGGAGGGAGCATGGCCGTTTCCAACGATGAGCTGAAGGGCCTCTACTACTACATGAACCTGGTGCGCCAGGTGGACGAGCGCTGCCGCCGCCTCTTCAAGCAGGGGCGCTTCCACGGCACCTACTTCTCCGCCGTGGGCCAGGAAGCGACCGTCGTGGGCCCCTGCTACGGGCTCCGCCCCGACGACTTCATCGGCATCCAGCACCGCGAGATCGGCGCCGTCATCACCAAGGGCATGCCGATCAAGTACCTCATGGCGCAGCTCTTCGCGCGGAAGGACAGCCCCGACCGCGGGAAGTCGCACCCGTGCCACTACGGCTGGAAGCCGATGGGGATCGTCACGCCGGCCTCGACGATCGCCGCGCAGACCGTGATCGTCACCGGCTCCGCGCTCGCCTGGAAGATCCAGAAAAAGGACAACGTCGCCGTCGCCTTCGTCGGCGAGGGCGCCACCTCGAACGGCGTCTGGCACGAGGCGCTGAACTTCGCGGGGATCCACAAGCTCCCGATCGTCTTCGTCGTGCAGGACAACCTCTGGGCCGAGTCGGTGCCGAAGAGCCTGGGCGTTCCGGTGGACAACGTGTCCGAGCGCGCCAAGGCCTACGGCTTCCCCGGCGTCACCATCGACGGCAACGACCTCATGGCGACGTACGAGACCTCGCAGGAGGCGGTCCGGAAGGCGCGCCGCGGCGAGGGTCCGACCCTGATCGAGATGAAGACCTACCGGTGGTACGGCCACTCCGAGATCGATCCGGCCAACTACCGCACGCAGGAAGAGCTGGAGTCCTGGAAGCGCCGCGACCCGGTGCCGCGCTACGAGCGGCTCCTGATGGAGCGCGGCGTCGTGGACGAGGCGTTCAAGCAGCAGACGCTCCAGCGGATCGAGCGGGAGATCGAGGAGGCGATCGATTTCGCCGACAAGAGCCCGCATCCCGATCCGAGCGAGATCCTGGAGGACGTCTACGCCCCGCTCGGATAGCCCGGCCGGACGCGCCCCCCGCGAATCGCGGGTGGAGATGGTCGAGCTGGTGCTGCCGAACGACGCGAACACGCTGGGCAACGTGCTCGGCGGCCGCGTGCTCCACTGGATCGATCTCGCGGCGGCGATCGTCGCCCACCGGCACTGCCGGCAGGAGACGGTGACGGTGTCGCTGGACCAGATGTCGTTTCTCGCGCCGATCCGCGTCGGTCAGCTCGCGGTGATCGCGGCGCGCATGACGTACACGGGCCGCACCTCGATGGAGATCCGCGTCGACGTGGCGTGCGAGGATCTGCTGACCGGAGAGCGGCGCCCGACCTCGACGGCGTATCTCACGTTCGTCGCGATCGACAAGCAGGGTCGGCCGGCGCCGGTGCCGCCGCTGATCTTGGAGACGGAGGAGGAGCGCCGCGAGGCGCGCGCGGCCGAGGGCCGCCGCGAGGCGCGGCTCCGAGCAAGGCCGGACCACCCGCACGAACCGGAGCCTGTACCGGGGCATTCACCGGAGCATCCGGGGGAGACCAAGCATCGATGAAGACGTTCGACACCCAAGCGCCGGCGGCCGCTCCGGCGGATGTGAAGACGATCACGATGATCGAGGCGATCACGCAGGCGCTCCATGAAGAGATGGAGCGCGACCCGCGGATCTTTCTGATCGGCGAGGACATCGCCAACTACGGCGGCGTGTTCAAGGCGACCAAGGGGCTGTACGAGAAGTTCGGCCCCATGCGCGTCATCGACAGTCCCATCTCCGAGAACTTCCTGGTGCAGGGGGCGGTGGGCGCCGCGCTCGCGGGGCTGATTCCCTCCCCCGAGATCCAGTTCGACGACTTCATCTCGCTCGCGGTGGACGGCATCGTGGAGCACGCGGCCAAGATGCGCTACCGCTCGGGCGGCATGTGGACCTGCCCCATGGTCATCCGCTGCTGCTGCGGCGCCGCGGTGGGCGGCGGCCTCTTCCACTCGCAGTTCAACGCGTCGTGGTTCATGCATTCGCCCGGGCTCGTGGTCGTGGCGCCGGCGACGCCGTACGACGCGAAGGGGCTCTTGAAGTCGGCCTTCCGCGGACAGAATCCCGTGCTCTACTACGAGCACAAGCGGCTCTACCGGACCTCCAAGGGGCCGGTCCCCACGCACGACTTCACGGTGCCGCTCGGCAAGGCGAACGTGGTCCGCAAGGGAGCCCACGTCACGGTGATCTCCTACGCGCTGATGCTGCACCGCTCCCTGGAGGCGGCGGAGAAGGTGGCCGCCGAGGGGATCGACGTGGAGGTGATCGACCTCCGCACCCTGGCGCCGTACGACAAGGAGACGATTCTCGAGTCGGTGCAGAAGACCTCGCGCGCCATCTGCGTCTACGAATCGTCCCGCACGATGGGCGTGGGGGCTGAGATCGCGGCCATGATCGCCGAAGAGGGCTTCAGCTCCCTCGACGCGCCGGTCCGCCGCGTGTCGCCGCCGGACGCGCCGCAGGAGCCGTTCGCGCCCGTCCTGGCGGATGCCTATCTGCCGGACGCCAACCGGATCGCGCAGGCGATCCGCGAAACCGTCGCTTATTGATCCCGGCGGCTTCGGGCCGCGCTCGGAGGAACGGATGCCGGTAACCATCGTCGTGCCGCAGCTCGGCGAGAGCGTCGTCGAGGGAACGATCGGCAAGTGGCTGAAGCAGGTGGGCGAGCCGATCGCCAAGGACGAGCCGATCGTCGAGATCATCACCGACAAGATCAACATCGAGCTCCCCGCCCCGACCGCGGGCACCCTGGGCGAGATCACCGCCGCCGAGGGCACCGTCGCGCAGGTCGGCGAAAAGCTGGGAACGATCCTGGCCCCGGGCGAGTCGCTTCCCGCGGGAGGCGCGGCCGCGCCGGCCCCGGCGCACGCCGCCGCGGGCGCGGCCTCCGGCGCGGGCGCGGGCTCCTCCTCGAACGCCGGCGCCGACGCCGGAGCCGCGCGCGCCGCCGCCGCGACGCCGGCTTCGCCGCAGAGCCGGACGCCGCAGGGCGACGCTCCGCTCGGCGCCGTGGCGGCCGGGCCGCGCGCCTCCGCCTCGGCCCCCGCCTTCGGCGGCGCTCCGTCGGGACGCCCCGCGGGCGGAGTCGCGACCAACAACGTCGCCCCGCATGACGACGGCCAGCGCCTCTCCCCCGCGGTGCGGAAGCTGGTCAAGGAGAACGACGTCGACGTCGCGCAGATCCGCGGGTCCGGCATGGGCGGCCGCGTGACGCGCGAGGACGTGCTCACCTATCTCGAGGCGCGGAAGGTCGCCGCCTCGGCGCCCGGACGCGGCGCTCCCGCGACGGCTCCGGGACGGATGGACCGCTTCGAGCCCGCGCCGGCCGCGCCGCGGCCCCAGCCGACCCGGGCGATCCCGACCCCCGCGTTCGCCGCGACCGGCGCGCGCGAGGAGACCGTCGAGCCCCTGACCAACGTGCGGAAGATGATCGCGCAGAACATGGTGAAGGCGCGCCACACGGCCGCGCACTGCGCCGTGGCCGACGAGGTGGACATGACCGCCCTCGTCGAAATGCGCGGCCGGATGAAGGACCGCGTGCAGCGCGAATACGGCGTCAAGCTCACCTACATGCCGTTCATCGTCAAAGCGGTGGTGCGGGGGCTGAAGGAGCACCCGATCCTGAACGCCTCGATGACCGACACCGAGGTGCACTACAAGAAGTACTACAACATCGGCATCGCCGTGCACCGCGACCAGGGGCTGATCGTCCCCGTCGTGCGCGACGCCGACCGGAAGAACCTGCTCCAGATCGCCGCCGACATCGAGGACCTGGGCGCGCGCGCCCGGGCGGAGAAGCTGACCCTGGACGACATCCAGGGCGGCACCTTCACGATCACCAACGCCGGCATGTTCGGCGCCACCTCGTCGGTCCCGGTCATCAACGTCCCGGAGGTCGGCATCCTCGGCGTGCACCTGATCGAGGAGCGCCCCGTCGTGCGCGACCACCGCATCGTGGTGCGCTGGATGATGACGCTGGTTCTTTCCTTCGACCACCGGCTGGTGGACGGCACCCCCGCGGTGCAGTTCCTCCACCGGGTGAAGGAGCTGCTCGAGGATCCGGAGAGCTGGCTCCTCGACGCGGTGTAGGCGCCGTGATCCTCCCGGGGGGCTCGTCCAGCGCGCGCGGGGTGTTGGAACATCCCTCGGCCCGGCCGTACGAGCCGCCCGACTACGGGCCGCGCTCGCCGATCCCCGCCTACGATCTGGGCCGCGTGCCCTACGTCGCCGCCCTGCAGTTCCAGCGCCGCGCCGTCGAGGCGCGCGCCGCCGGCCGCGCCCCCGATTGCCTCTACTTCGTCGAGCACGACCCCGTGATCACGGTGGGACGGGCCGGCAAGGATTCGAACCTCCGCCTCTCGGCCGCCGAGTACCAGCTCCGCGGCGTCGAGGTGGTCGCGGTGGAGCGCGGCGGCGACGTGACCTACCACGGCCCGGGACAGCTCGTCGGCTATCCGGTCGTGGCGCTCGATAACCTTCCCTGCGGCCGCGATCTGCATGGCTACCTGCGCGACCTCGAGGAAGGGGTCATCCGGGCCGTGGCGTCGTTCGGCCTCCCGGCCGAGCGGCGACCGCCTTACACCGGCGTCTGGGTCGGACCGCGCAAGATCGCGGCGATCGGCGTGGCCGTGCGCCGCTGGATCGCCTTCCACGGATTCGCGCTGAACGTGAATCCCAACCTGGCCCATTTCGATTGGATCCATCCGTGCGGCATCCGCCATCTGGGCGTGGGCTCGCTGGCCTCGCTCCTCGGGGCGGCGCCGCCGCGCGAGGAGGTGGCGGCGCGCCTGGCCGCCTCCTTCACCGAGATATGGGGGCGCCAGGTCCAGCTTTCGGCCGAGGACCTGGTGCATGTATAGACTCCGGCCGAGAGGCTCGGAATCACGATGGTCGAAACCATGAGCGCCGCGGCGTCCCGCGGCGGCACCCGCACCGAACGCGATTCCCTCGGTTCCCTCGAAGTCCCCGCGAACGCCTACTACGGCGTCCAGACCGCCCGGGCGGTCGCCAACTTCCCGATCAGCGGCGAGCGGCTCCATCCGGAGATGGTCCGCGCGGTGACGCGCATCAAGATCGCTGCCGCGCGCGCCAACGCCGAGCTGGGCGCGCTGGACGCGAAGAAGGCCGACGCCATCGTGCGCGCGGGTGAGGAGATCCTGGCCGGCAAGCACGACGACCAGTTCGTCGTGGACGCCTATCAGGCGGGCGCCGGCACGTCGTTCCACATGAACGTGAACGAAGTGATCGCCAACCGCGCGGCCGAGCTCCTGGGCGGCGAGCGGGGGGACACCAAGCTCGTGAGCCCGAACGATCACGTGAACATGGCCCAGTCCACGAACGACGTGATCCCCACCGCGATCCGTCTCGCGACGTACGTCTTGAGCGGCCCCGTCGTCGAGGAGATGCAGCTGCTCGCGCGATCGTTCGGAGAGCGGTCGCGCGCGTTCTCGGACGTGCTGAAGTCGGGGCGGACCCACCTTCAGGACGCGGTGCCGATCACCCTCGGCCAGGAGTTCGGCGGCTACCAGGTCGCCATCGACGGCTGGGCCGATTCCTTGAAGCGGAGCCGCGCGGGACTTCTGGCGCTGGGGCTCGGCGGGAACGCCGCGGGCACGGGGATCAACGCGCATCCGAAGTACCGCGAGCGAGCCGTGGCGAACCTGGCGGCCATGGTGGACGCCCCCTTCACGCCCGCACCCAACCTCTTCGAGGCGATGCAGTCGATGGCGCCGCTCGTCCGTCTCTCGAACGACCTGCGCGGCTTCGCGCTCGACCTGACGCGAATCGCGAACGACCTGCGCCTGCTCGCCAGCGGGCCGACGACCGGCTTCAACGAGATCGTCCTCCCCACGGTGCAGCCGGGCTCCTCGATCATGCCGGGCAAGGTGAACCCGGTGATGCTCGAGATGACGAACATGGTCTGCTTCCAGGTGCTGGGCTACGACGCCACGGTGGCCTATGCCGCGCAGGCGGGACAGCTCGAGCTGAACGTGATGATGCCGGTGATCGCGCACAACCTGCTCCGCTCGCTCCACATCCTCGCACCGGCCCTGAAGGCGCTGCGCGAGAAGTGCGTGGACGGAATCACCGCCAACGAGGAGGTCTGCCGCGGCTACTTCGACCGCTCGATCTCGGTCGCGACGGCGCTGAACCCCTACATCGGCTACCTCGCGGCCGCGGAGGTCGCGAAGGAGTCGGCGAAGACCGGAAAGACCGTGGTGCAGATCGTGCGGGAGCGGAAGCTCCTCACCGAGGAGCAGATCGCGAAGGCATTCTCCCCCGAAGGGATGACGCACCCGGGCGGCAACTGATGGGCGCCAGCCCGGGTTCGACGATGACGGTGGCGCGCGGCCTCGGCGCCGCCGTCGTGCTGCTCCTCGCCGCGCTCGCGATCCCCGCCTGCTCCAAGCGCGACGGCCGGGTCCCCGAATCGACGGCGGCCCCCGTGGACACGGCCCGCATCAAGGCGGCCGAGGTCGCGTCCTGGCCCTACCGCCGCGAGATCTCGGCCGACCTCGACGGGGACAAGAAGCTCGACCGGGTCGTGATCGCGGCGGACGTGGCGACGGGACCGACCGGGCCGCTGTGGCAGGACGCCCAGCGCTGGGCGGTCTACGTGGAGCCGGACAAGGGGGATCGGACGCTGTTGTACGGCGCCCTGGTGTCCCACGGCTTCGCCGAGGCGGCCGTGCTCGATCCCGACGAGAAGAACCACCGTCTGGTGCTGGTCCAGGAGCGTACGCCGGAGCAGGTGCGCGCGCTGGAGGTGGAGTACCGGAACGGCAAGGCCAAGCTGGTCTCGGCCGCCGCCTACCGGATCGGAGAGTGGCTCCCCGGCGCGGCCTCGATGCGGTAGCGCGACGGGCCGGTCCCACGGCCCTCGCGCGCTCCATGAAAAGCGGGGCGGCGCCTCGCGGCGACCGCCCCGCTCCTTGCGACTCGACTGCGGATTACAGATTGAAGGCGACGCCCGCCCGGAACTGCATGTAATTCAGGCTCGAGCCGCTCGTCGCGACGTCATGATAGAGGCCCGTCACGTTCATGCGCGTCTTCGGGCTGACCTGGAAGTCCACGCCCGCGCCGAGGTTGAAACCGAACTTGGAATCGGACGCCGACGCGTTGCCCAGCACGCTGTCGTCGATCTTGGCCGTCACGTTGTACAGCCCCGCGCCCGCCTGTCCGAAGAACTGCGTGCCGACGCCCTTCGTGAACGTGTAGCGGATCGTCGGGTGCACGCGCCACAGGTGCATCGACGCTTCGTTGTTCGTGGTGAAGCCGTTGTCGTACGACACGCTGCCCAGGCCGTCGTAGGAGAACTCCGGACCCCACGTGACCGAAGGGGACGGATGCAGCCAGTACGCCGCGCCGAACGCGAGACCCCCGCCCATCGTGTCGCCCCCGCCCATGTCTTCCGACGACTTCGCGTAGCCCAGGTTCAGCTCGAGCGTGCCCGGGTTCGAGCCCGACTCGTGGTGCGGACGCGTCGCGGCGCCCGCGGTGGAGGCGACGGCCATCAGCACCACCGCCATGAGAACCAGAACGAGATTGCGATTCATCGTGCGCTCCGTGGGTTCGAGGGCTTCAGCCCTTCATGAGAAGGGGGCGGCGCCGACGGGCGCCGCCCCGACTTCCTGTTGCCACAACCCCGCAATTACAGGCCGAAGCCGACGCCGGCGCGGAACTGGATGTAGTTCAGGCTCTGGCCTTCGGTCGACACCGTGTGATAGAGACCCGTCAGGTTCATGCGCGACTTCGGGCCGACCGGGAAGCTGACGCCCGCGCCGACGTTGAAGCCGATCTTGGACTGGCTGTCGCTGGCATCGCCCACGACGCTGTCCTTGATGTCCATGGAGACGTTGTACAGACCGGCACCGCCCTGCGCGTAGAAGGACGGGCCGACGCCGGCGCCGAAGTTGAAGCGGACGGCCGGATTCACGCGGAACGCGCTGCTCTTCAGCTCGTTGTCCGTCGTCGTGCCGTTGTCATAGTTGGCCGTGCCGAGATTGTCGAACCCGGCCTCGAGACCCAACGAGATCATCGGCGACGCGCTGCGCCAGTAGCCCGCACCGAACGACAGGCCGCCGCCCATCGAGTTCTCGGCGCCGGCGATGTCGACTCCCGACGTGACGTCCGTCGAGGACTTGGAATAGCCCGCGTTCAGCTCGAACGAGTTGCCCGGAGCCGCGCTGGCGAACGGCGCAAGCGCCAGACCGACGACCGCAGTCGCAAGAACCAGATGAATCCGCTTCATTGCTTCCCCCTTCTGTTTGTAGACGGACTTCCGATTCCACCCACTGGGCGCCCCTTGGATCGGCATCCGTGCCGCGGCGCCCACCACCCCGACCGACATTGAATCGGCATGTGACGGGGGGAACTTGAGGGGGGTGGTCTTGGGGAGGGGGTTGTGCGTTAAAAGACTAAATGCGAGCGGGTTACGGTAAGGCCAAGGGGTTGCCGGCCAGAGCGCTGGCCGGCAGTTTAACTAGGTATCTCCACCTCCGCCCGGGGCATCCGGCCTTCTTCCACGTTCCGAAAGAAGTACCAGTAGAGGACCGAGGCGGCCACGTAGAGGGCGGCGGCGATCAGGAGGGGCTCCGTGTAGCCCTTTCGCTCGATCAGGACGCCGCCCACGTCGGCGCTCACGCTCCAGGCCAGGTACCAGGACAGGGAGAGCAGGCTGTTCGTGATCGCGTGGTCGCGCTTCGGCACCACCTCCATGGCGAAGTGGGAGGACAGCGGCTGGTTCATGTTCATGAGGGCGCTCCGGAGGAAGAAGGAGGCGGCCACGAGCGGAAACCAGCTCGAGAGCGCGAGCGCCACCATGAACGGCACCGACAGGAGCTGCGTCACCACCACCCCGCGCACGAGCCCCATCCGTCGCGAGACCGCCGGACCGAAGAGGTTCCCCGCCACCATGAACGCCTGCATCGCGCTGAAGAGGAGCCCGATCGAGCCCTCGCTCAACCCGAAGCGGTCCCGGAAGTAGAGGTTCAGGAACGGAATGATGAGTCCCGCGCCGAGGCCGATCAGCATCGCCGGCGCGACCAGCTTGAGATTCAGCGCCCAGTCCAACTCCGCGAGATCGCGGACCTGGCGCCATGCGCCGCGGAGCCGCCGCTCGACGAAGACTCCGGGCGCGAAGGCGGCCGGAGGTTCCGGGCCGGACGGTGTCCGGCCCGGGTGCTGCATCCGGTGGAACGGGATCACGCAGAGCAGCGTGGCGGCGGCCGAGATGAAGAGCGACCAGCGGAGCGCGAGCCGGTCGGAGGGGGTGAGCAGGTGGAAGAGGTGCGGCAGGAATCCCCCGATCGCCGAGCCGAGGATCGCCGCGAACACGAGCACCGTGAACGCGGCGCTGAAGAGGAAGGGCCGGGCCGGCTCGGCCACCTCGCTCATCACGACCGGCGCGATCGAGAGGCGGTAGACCGTCAGCGCCATCCCCGACACGAACGCCACGACCAGCATCAGCTCGGGCTCGGTCAGGGAGGCCTGCAGGAGGCTGATCGCGGCGCAGAGCGCGCCCGCGCCCACCAGGATCACGCGAGCCGCCGTCGAGCGGAAGAGGAACGCGGCCGGGATCGCCGCGACGGCCGCGCCGAGCGAGATCTTCGAGATGATCTGCCCGATTCCGGCATCGGAGAAGCCGAGCGCGCGCAGGTAGAGGTTGAAGAGGAGGGAGAAGATCGACTGCCCGAAGCCGATCAGGAAGAGTCCGGCCAGGTAGAGCCGCGCGTTCCTGCCGGAATGCCGGACCTGGTCGACGTACTCGCGGACGACGCTCCCGAGCGCGCGGTGCATCCGCTAGAAGCGTCCCCGGGCGCGCTCCTTCGCGGGCAGGATCTCCAGGCAGGTGGTCCACCAGCCGGTGCGGATCGTCTCCACGAACTCCTCGGGCAGGGACTCGTCCTCCATCTCCCGCGCGAGAGCTTCGTGGTCGTAGGCGACGGGCACGAAGCAGGCGGCCTCGGCGCCGGGCTCGAAGAAGGCGTACCACACGTCCGTGCGGCCGTCGTTGGCGGGGCGGCCGACCGCGCCCACGTTCACCACGCGGCCGCCGCCCGGCAGCGTGCGCTGCCAGTGGAGGCCGGTATGGGTGCAGAGCACCTGGTCGGCGCCCGATTCCCGCAGCAGGCGGTCGAGGAAGCGGTCGGACGTGGTCGACTCCCACAGAAACTCGTTCACCCGCCGGGGCGAGCCGTGGCAGAGGAGCCATCGTCTTCCGTTTCGTGTGAAGCGGAGTTCCGAGGGCAGCGACGCCAGCCACCGGCGCTCCGCGTCGGTGGTGCATCGGTTCGTGTAGTCGTAGGAGCGCCGGGCGTATTCGTTGTCCCGGGGATGCGCGTAGCCGCAGCCGCAATCGGCGAGCCCAGCCGCGAGCGAGCGGTCGTAGTTCCCCGCCACCGTCTCGACCCCGTATTCCTCGAGGATGGGGAACACGCGATCGGGATTGGGGCCGAAGCCGCCCAGGTCGCCGAGACAGAAGATCCGGACGGCCCCCCGACCCCGCGCGTCCTCGAGCACGGCGCGGAGGGCCCGGTGATTCGAATAGACGCCACCGAGCACGGCGAGTGCCCCTTCCACGCTCCTCCCCGGACGATGGCGACCGGCGCTCAGTTCCGGCACGTCGCCCCCGTCGCCCAGCAGGTATGGCAGGCGCCGTGCGCCAGCGGGTGCGGGCGGAGCGATTCCCGCAGCGACTTCCCCATGAGGGCGTCGGGCGCATCGATCAGGATCGGGCAGATCATGACGCCCCGGCTCGTCACCATGCGGCTCGTGGAGCACTGGAGCGACCAGGGATCGTGGCCGCGCAGGTGCTCCTCGGTCAGGAGCTCTTCGGCGCCGTACCCGCGGGTCCGTTCCGGCTCCCTTCCGAGGAGGAAGAGCGGCAGCACCTTCACGCGCGGCCGCGCGATCCCCCGCGAGCGGAGGATCTCGTGAAAGCGCTCCCGGATCGCGTCGTCCTCGTGGTCCTCCCAGGTGCGCGCCACGGTGAGGATCGGGTTCAGCCCGGCCGCGGCGAGCCGCTCCACGCCGGCCATCGCCTCGTCGAACGAGCCCGCGCCGCGGATGGGATCGTTCCGCTCGGGCGTGGTCCCGTCCACGCTCACGCGCACTTCGAGCGAATAGCGCGAGGCTTCATGCGCTTCGGCCAGGGCACGGGCCCGATCGTCGGTGATCAGCGTGCCGTTAGTCAGCACCGTCGCGGGCCCGATCCGGAGCGCGTCCTCCACGATCCCGAGCAGCTCCCGGTTCAGGAACGGCTCGCCGCCGGTGAAGTAGAGGTCGTTCACCCCCAGCGACTCCGCCTCGAGCAGGTAGGGGCGGACCTCGTCGCGACTCATCAGCTCGTGATCGTGATTGGCGGGGCCGCACGAGATGAAGCAATGCCGGCACTTCAGATTGCAGAGGGTCCCCCCGACCTGGAACCAGACGGTGTCGAGGCCCAGGAACGGAACGCGCGGCGCGACGCGCGCCCGCTCCCGGTCGGATGCCGGCGCGGCGCCGCGCGCCAGCAAGGGGATGGACGCGTCGGAAGCGGGAGCCATGGCGAACCGAGCCTAGCACGCTCCTGTGCTATCCTCATCCCGCGTTTCCACCCACCTCTCCCTGGAGCCAGACCCGCTTGATCTGGGACGTCCTCATCGTGGGCGCCGGTCCGGCCGGCCTCTCCGCCGCCCTCTTCACGCGCATGCGGCGGATGTCCACGCTGCTCCTCGACACCGCCGTCGCGGGCGGCCAGCTCGCGTCGCTCTACCCGAAAAAGCCGGTCCACGACTACCCCTCCTACACCTACGTCATGGGGGACGTCCTCGGCCGGAACTTCGTGGACCAGGCGAACCACATGGGCGCCGCGATCCGAGAGGGGGAGCACGTGACGATGATCGCGCGCGACGAGGAGGCGAACCTGATCCGCGTCACGTCGACGAAGGGCGCCTATGAGGCGCGCAGCGTGATCGTGGCGACGGGCGGCGGCGCCTTCGAGCCGCGGAAGATCAACAAGCCGGGCGAGGCCGAGCTGCGCGGCCACGGGGTGGGCTACGGCATGCCCGACGTCGAGGAGAGCCGCGGGAAGCGCGTGCTCGTGATCGGCGGCGGCGACAGCGCGCTGGAATCGGCCCTCTCCCTGAAGGACGTCTCCGAGGTCACGCTGATCCACATGCTGGACAAGTGGCAGGGGATGGATTCCTACGTCGAGGAGATCGCCGAGTCCGGCCGCATCCGCGCGCTGCTCGAGACGGAGACCGTGGAGATCCGGGGGGACGGCCGGGTGGAATCGGTGCTGGTGCGGAACAAGAAGACCGGCGACGTCGAGGAGATCCCGGTGGATCTCGTCTCGATCAACATCGGCTATCTCATGGACACGAAGATCATCCGCCAGTGGGGGCTCACGCTTTCGGGCAACCAGATCCAGGTGGACAACGTCATGAACACGAACATCAAGGGCGTGTTCAGCTGCGGGGACATCGCGACCTACCCGGGAAAGTACAAGCTCCTGATCACGGCCTGCAGCGAGGGAGCGGCGGCGGGAAACTCGGCCTACGTCTACGTGAAGCAGCCGAAGAAGTTCACGGTGGGCGAGCTGTACGCCGCGCCCAAGGAAGAGGGAGACGCGCAGCCGAAGACGGCCTAGGCGCCCCCCACGGTCAACTCCTTGAAGCGCAGGCTCGGCGACGCGACGTTGCTCCGGAACTCCAGGTCGCTCCCCACCGCGTCGATGCCCAGCAGCATGTCCGGGATCCGCCCCCCGAGCGTGATCCCCTCGACCGGCTTCGCGAGCTTCCCCGCCTCGATCCAGGACCCCTCGACCTGCTGGCTGAACTCCCCCGACACGACGTCGATGCCGAACCCCGCGAGGTCGGTGACGTAGAGGCCGCGCGGCGTCTCCGCGATCATCCGGTCCAGGCGCTGGCCGCCGCGGTCGATGAAGAAGTTCGTGGGCTGCACCTCGGGGATCGAATCGTAGCCGCGCCCCGCGTTCCCCGTGGTTCCGACCCCCATGCGGCGCGCGGAGACCGAGGTCTGGAGGAAGCGGCGGAGCACGCCGCGGTCCACGACCACGTTGCGCCGCGACTGGACCCCTTCGCCGTCGAAGGGACGCGAGCCCAGGCCGCGGCGGATCGTCCCGTCGTCCACGATGGTGACGAGGGGCGACGCGACCGCCGTCCCCAGCTTCCCCGCCAGGAACGAGCGCTGCTCGAGCACGTTCGGCCCGCTCACCGCGCCGAAGAGCCCGCGCAGGAATTCGCCCGCGGCCTCGGCCTCGAAGATCACCGCGACCTTCGCCGAGGGAACGGCGGCGGCCCCCAGCTTGGCCAGCGCGCGCGTGGCCGCCTTCCGCCCCACGCGCTCCGGCGTCTCGAGGTCGGCGAAGATCCGCTTCCGGTCCGCGAAGCCGCCGGTGCGCTTCTGCGTGCCCTGCGACGCGACGGCCTCGACGGCCAGCCAGCAGGCGCTGGCGCGGTAGGTCTGGTACGGAATGTAGGTGCTCGAGAAATGGATCTCGTTCGACTGCACCCCGCATCGCGCGTCGCGCGTCGACTGCACGCGCTTGTCCTGGGCGAAGGCGTTCTCCTCGGCCGCGCGGGCGAGGGCGGTGAGATCGGCCGGTCCCAACCGGAGCACACCGGGGTCGTCGATCTCCAGCTCGAGCGCGGCGGGCGCCGGCTCTTCGGAGATCTTGTTCTCGTCGCGCGGCGTCGCCTCGGCCGCCAGGGCGATCGTTCGCGTCACGATCTCGTCCAGCACGGGGGTGCGGAGATCGGTGGTGTACATGAAGCCCATACGGCGGTCGCGGAAGACGCGGAGCCCCATCCCCTGGATGACCGACTGCTGCACCAGCTCCACCTCGCGCTGCCGCACGCGCACTTCGGTGAAGTGCACGATCTCGAGGTAGGTCTCGGCCTGGGAGGCGCCGGAGCGCTCGGCGTTGGTGCGGACCCGCTCCATCAGCTCGCGCGGCGCGAAGTTCGGCATGCTAGATCGCCGTCCCGCCGACCGTGATCGAGGAGACGCGCACGGTGGGCTGCCCCACGCCGACCGGGACCGACTGCCCGTCCTTGCCGCAGGTGCCGCGCGTCTGGTCCACGATCAAATCGGTGCCCACCCCCTCGATCCGCTGCAGGAACTCGAGGGAGTTGCCGATCAGCACCGCGCTCCGGACCGGTCGCGTGATCTTCCCGTTCTCGATCAGGTACCCCTCCCGGACCGCGAAGTTGAAGTTGCCGCTCGTCGTCTCGACCGAGCCGCCGCCGAGGTCGGCCGCGTAGAACCCCTTCGGGATGTCGCTCAGGAGCGAGCCGGGATCGTCGGTGCCGCGATCGATGTAGGTGTTCGTCATGCGCGGGATGGGACGCTGCCGGTAGGACTGGCGGCGCCCGTTTCCGGTGGAGCGGAGTCCCAGGAGCAGCGCGTTCTGCTTGTCGAGCAGGTAGGAGACGAGACCGCCCCCCTCGACCAGGATCGTGCGCTGTGACGGCGTGCCCTCGTCGTCGGTCACCGCGGTGCCGCGTCCGTTCACCCAGCGCCCGTCGTCCACCACGCGGACGAGGGGGGAGGCGATCACGCTCCCGAGCTTGCCCGTGAGCAGCGAGGTGCCGCGCCGCACGCCGTCCCCTTCCGAGGCGTGCCCCAGCGACTCGTGGATCAGCACGCCGCCCCAGCCGGGCCCGATCACGACCGGCATCGGCCCCGCGGGAGCCGGCCCCGCTTCGAGGAGCGTGATCGCCTGGCGCGCGGCCTTCTGCGCCGTCGCCTCCGGCGTGACGCGCGTCAGGTAATCCGCCTCCACGCGCCCGCCGAGGCTGTTGAAGCCCATCCGCCGCGCGCTCCCCGAGACCGCGGTCGGGGCGCAGGAAGCGAAGAGCAGGTATTGCCGGTCCAGGACGTACCCGCCGTCGGAGGTCGCGATCAGCACGTCGCGCACCTCGTCCTGGTACTCGACGCGCACCGAGACGATGCGCGGATCGACGGACCGCGCCGCCTGGTCCATGCGGCGCACCAGGTCGAACTTGGCCAGCTCGACCATCAGCGGCGCGGGCGCCCGCAGCAAAAACGGCGCGACCAGGCGGCGCTGCGCGACGCTGATCGGAGAGACGGGGCTCTGGTTCTCGACGATGCTGGAGGAGACGCGCGCCGCGTCGAGGAGCGAGTTGTAGGTGATGTCGTCGGTGTAGGCGTAGCCGGTCTGGGTGCGGCGCACCACGCGCACGCCGGCGCCCCGCGGATAGCCGTAGGTGACCGAGTCGATCTTTCCGTCGTCGAGGACGATGCTGGTCCGGAATCGCTGCTCGGCGAAGACCTCGGCGAAATCGCCGCCGCGCTGGAGGGCCTCGGCGAGGATCCGGTTCACCGTCTCCTCGTTCAGGATGTCGCGCAGCTCCTGGCCGATGCCCATGATCGCCGCCTGGGCGTCGCGGCGGAACAGGATTGAAGGAGCGAGCGTCCCGGTCAGGACGGCGGTGGAGACCAACGCGCCGCGCCGGAGGAAGATCCGGCGGGAGATCGGCTTGTCCCAGGGCATTAGCGTGAGCCTCGCAAAAACGGCCCTCGGTTGCAAGGCTCCGGGGCCGATGCTAGAGTCGGCCCAATGGAACGCATTCGCAGTCGGATCTTCACCATCGAAGAAGCCAATCAGCTCCTCCCCTACCTGGACCAAGCCCTGGACCGCCTGGCCGGCCTGGGTCGCTCGGTGACCGGCTTGAAGCGCGAGATCGACGTTCTCCGCGCCATCGCCGGCTCGGGGGCCAGCGACCTGAACCCCGATCTCCGGTCGCTGGGGGAGAAGGAGGATGCCTACGAAACCACCGTGGAGCGTTTCCGCTCCATCCTGGCCGAGGTCTCCCGGCACGGCTGCATCGTCCGCGACCTCGAGCTGGGCCTCGTGGACTTCTACACCATGCACCGGGAGCAGATCGTCTGCCTCTGCTGGCGGCGGGGGGAGCCGCGGATCGAGCACTGGCACCCGCTCGACGAAGGCTTCTCCGGACGCCGCCCGCTCGACGAGCTGCGCTGACCTCCAGAACCCCGGCCCAGGCCGCAAGTTCTAGCCCGTGGACAAGCGCGACGTCGCCCGCACCCTCGAGCAGATCGCCGCGATCCTCGAGATCAAGGGGGAGAACCCCTTCAAGGTGCGGGCCTATGAAAACGCCGCCCGCGCGGTCGATGCCCTCTCCGAAGACCTCGGGACCCTGATCGCCGAGAAGCGCCTCTCCGAAGTGCGCGGCATCGGCTCCTCCATCCAGAAGAACGTCGAAGAGCTCTGGACCACCGGGAAGATGAAGTACTTCGAGGACCTCTGCGCCACGGTCCCGGTCGGATGGTTCGACATGATGCGCATCCCGGGGCTGGGCCCCAAGCGGATCCGCACCCTCTGCGACCTCCTCCAGATCGCGTCGGTCGAGGCGTTGAAGGAGGCGGCGAAGGGAGGGCGCATCCGCGGCCTGAAGGGGTTCGGGGAGCAGTCGGAGAAGAAGATCCTCGAGGGGATCGCCTTCCTGGAGCGGGGCGGCCAGCGCGAGCTGGCCGCGGTCGTCCGCCCCATCGCAGAGGAGATTCTGGCCGCCCTCCGCGACCGGAAGGACGTGATCCGCGCCGAGCTGGGCGGAAGCCTGCGCCGCTGGGTCGAGACCGTGAAGGATGTGGACCTCCTGGTCGCGACGAAGAAGCCCGGCGCGGTGGCGAAGGCGTTCCTGGCGCTCCTGCCGCAGGCCTCGATCATTGCCCAGGGGGACACCAAGGTCTCGGTGCGCCTGCCCACCGGGCTCGCCGTGGACCTCCGGCTCGTGACGGACGCGCAGTTCCCATTCGCGCTCCACTACTTCACCGGGAGCGTCGCGCACAACGTGCGGGTGCGGCAGCGCGCGATCGAGCGCGGCTTCAGCCTCAACGAATACGAGCTTTCCGGCGGCGAGCACGCGCCGATCGCGAGCGAGGCCGACCTCTTCCAGGTGCTCGGCATGGCCTACGTCGAGCCGGAGCTGCGTGAGGACCGCGGCGAGATCGAGGCGGCCGAGACGGGCCGCCTTCCCGGCCTGGTCACGGCGCGCGATCTCAAGGGGATCCTCCATTGCCACACCACGGCCAGCGACGGCAAGTCCACGCTGGAGGAGATGGCGGAGGCGGCGGTCGTCGCGGGCGCCGAGTATCTCGGCATCTCCGACCACAGCCAGAGCGTGCGCTACGCCGGGGGACTCTCCGAGGAGGACCTGATCCGCCAGGGGCGGGAGATCGACAAGTGGAACTCGAAGTCGCGCGACCTCCGTATTCTGAAAGGAGCGGAGGTCGACATCATGCCGGACGGCACGCTCGACTACCCCGACCGGGTGCTCGAGCGGCTCGAGTTCGTCGTGGCGTCGGTCCACACCAATCTGAACATGGGCGAGGACGAGATGACCGCGCGCGTGGTGAAAGCCCTGCGGAACAAGCACGTGAGCATCCTGGCGCATCCCACGGGACGGCTGCTCCTCCAGCGGGAGGGGTTCCGGATCCGCTTCGACGAGGTCTTCCGCGTCGCGGCGCAGGAGGGCGTCGTCGTGGAGATCAACGCCCATGCGCGCCGGCTCGACCTGGACTGGCGCGAGATCCCCGCCGCCAGGGCGCTCGGGGTGAAATTCGCGATCGATCCCGACGCGCACCACGTGAGCGGCTACCAGGACCTCCGCTACGGAATCGGCGCCGCCCGCAAGGGATGGCTGGGCAAGGACGACATCGTCAACACGCTCCCCGTGGAGGGCGCACTCGAGTTCTTCCGCGCGCGGCGATGAAGCGCCGCCGGGCCGCCGGCGCGATCCGGATCTTCCCGAACGATCCTGAATCGTCGGTCGGACTCGTCCCCGCGACGCCGATCGCGCCGCTCGACGTCGATCCCACCTACGTGATCGACGGCCGCCGCTACGCCCCCGCGCCCTACGATCCGGGCACCCTCGCGTTCCAGTACTGGCAGGGGGAGACGGCGCTCCGCCGGACGATCCGCGTCTGGGAGGATCTCTTCGATCGCGACTTCGCGGCGTGGCACGACGGGCACCCGCTGCGCGTGCGGCTTCGCGCCGGTCGCGACCTCAACGCCTTCTACGATCGCGAAAGCCTCCAGTTCTTCTACGACACCGACCGGGTGACCGGGCGGGCCGTCTACGCCTGCGAGAGCCTCGACGTGGTGGCGCACGAGACGGGACACGCGGTGCTCGACGTCGATCAGCCCGCCTTCTGGTCCAGCGCCGATCCCGAGATCGCGGCGTTTCACGAGGCGTTCGCCGACTGCTCGTCGCTCCTCGTCACCCTGACCGAGCCGGCCGTGCGGCGCCGGTTCCTCGAGGAGACGGGCGCGGCGTTCCGGAAGAGCAACCTGGTCTCGCGCCTGGCCGAGGCGCTGGGGCGCGCCGTGTACGACAACTACGGGCCGCAGGCGATCTCCGATCCGACGCGCCTGCGGGACGCGAACAACGGGTTCCGCTACCGCTCGCCCGCGACGCTCCCCGACCGTGCGGCCGACGACTCGCTCTCGTCCGAGCCGCACTCCTTCTCCCGCGTCTTCACCGGCGCCTTCTACGACCTGCTGGCGTGGCTGATGGCCCGCGCGCTGCGCGAGACGCCCGAGGAGCCGGAGCCCGCGGTGGAGCGGGCGCGCCGCCAGGCGGGACGCCTGCTCGCCCGCGCCCTCGAGACACTCCCTCCGGGGGCCGGCCACTATCGCGCCGTGGCGCTCCGGATGCGGGAGGTGGACCGGACGGAGGGCGGCGGCGCCGCCTCGGCAGGGATCGAGCGGGCGTTCGCG